>NZ_JBGLYH010000017.1:0-63928 GCF_041414475.1 Pseudodesulfovibrio karagichevae | reverse complement strand
CAGCGCCCGGATGGTGTCCCGGATGCCCGTAAGTGCCCGCAGCGCCTCCGCATCCCCCACCAGCCGCATATGCAGCCCGAAGGACATGAGCTCATAAAACCGCCCGGCCAGCTCCTCAAGCGGCTTGGCGGCGGCAAGGAGGTCGTCGCCGCCGTTTGCCTCGGCAAAGGACGCCTCGAGCCCGCCGAGCCAGGACACGTCCGGCACGGTCAGCCACAGCCTGTTGCTCAAAAAACTCGCGATTCCGCACATGGTGCTTTCTCTCCTTGTCGCAACGGACGGCCCTAGCGTTTGTACTTGTCTTCGAGCCGGACGATGTCGTCCTCGCCCAGGTAGCTGCCGGTCTGGACCTCGATGAGTTCCAGGGGAATCTTGCCCGGATTTTCCAGGCGGTGGATGTTGCCCAGCGGGATGTACGTGGATTCGTCCTCGCAGAGGATGGACTCGTTGTCGCCGTTGACGATCCGCGCGGTTCCCTTGACCACCACCCAGTGCTCGGCCCGGTGGAAATGCTTTTGCAGGGACAGGACCTCGCCCGGCTTGACGATGATCCGCTTGACCTGGAACCGGCCGTCGGCCGCGATGGACTCGAAGCTGCCCCAGGGGCGATAGACGATCTTGTGCGCCTCGGTCTCGGGCCGGCCCGCGTCCTTGAGGCGGCGGATGACCGACTTCATGTTGTCCAGCTTGTCGTTGGCGGCCACGAAGACCGCGTCGCTGGTCTCCACCACGGTGGTGTCACGCAGCCCCAGGGTGACCACCAGGCGGCCCGACGAGCGCACGTAGCAGTTGCCGGTGTCCTCGGCCACCACGTCGCCGAGCAGGCTGTTGCCCGCCTCGTCGCTGGGGTGCATGTCATGCAGGCTCTTCCAGGAGCCGAGGTCGCGCCAGGCCATGTCGATGGGGACCACCTCGATGCCGTCCACCTTCTCCATGACCGCGTAGTCGATGGAGTCCGACGGGCATTGCCCGAACTCCTCCTCGCCCAGGCGGATGAAGTCCAGGTCCCTGTAGCTGTTGTCCACGGCGGTCCGGCAGCTCTTGAGGATGCCGGGGGCGTGGGTGGCCAGGGCGTCCAGGTAGCTCGATGCCTTGAACAGAAAGATACCGCTGTTCCAGAGATACTCGCCCGATTTCAGGTACTCCTCGGCCACTTCGCGCTCCGGCTTCTCCACGAAGCTGTCCACGGCGAAGACGCCCTCGGACGCGGGGTGCCCCTTGCGGATGTAGCCGTACCCGGTGTGCGGATGGTCCGGGACCACGCCGAAGCAGACGAAGCGCCCCTGCGCGGCCCGCTCGTAGCCCAGGGCCACGGCGCGGGCGAAGGCCTCGCCGTCGGCGATGGAGTGGTCGGCGGGCATGACCAGCAGGACCGGATCGCCTGCGTGTTCCATGAGGGCGGCCACGGCCGCCGCCGGGGCGGTGTTGCGCCCGAAGGGTTCCAGGACCATGCGCCCGGACGTGCCGAGCTTGCGCAGCTGTTCGGCCACCAGGAACCGGTGCTCGGTGTTGCAGACCACGATGGGCTCGGCTGCCTCGGGCAGGGACATGCAGCGCGACACGGCGTCGGCGAAGAGCACGCGCCCTTCGGACACCTCGATGAACTGCTTGGGGTACAGGGTCCGGGACAGGGGCCACAGGCGGGTGCCTTCCCCGCCGCACAATATGACCGGTTGCAACATATTCAACCTCGTTCGATGTGTTTCGCCCCTTCCGCCAGGGGCTTCGTCTTGTTCTCGGTTTCCACTGCGCCTCAAGAACTCTTGAGCCCGTGCTTCTTCATCAGATCGTAGAAAGTGGGACGGCTGACGCCGATGGAGGCGGCCGCCTTGACGATGTTGCCGGAGAACTTCTCCAGCGCGTTCTCCACCATGTCGCGCTCCAGCAGGAAGCGGGCGTCCTTCAGGGAGATGTCGTTGGTCTGGAGCTTCTGGCGCAGGGGTTCGTCGCCCTTCATGCCGAGATCCTCGGGCATGATCTCCGGGCCGGTGGCCATGATCACCGCCCGCTTGACCCGGTTCTCCAGCTCGCGGATGTTGCCCGGCCACTCATACCCCTTGATGCACGCCAACGCCTCTTCGGAAAACCGCTTGGACGCGGTCCGCTGCCCCACGGAAACGGACTTGAGGAAATAGTTGGCCAGCAGTTCGATGTCGTCGCCGCGCTCCCGCAGGGGGGGCAGGTTGATGGTCATGACGCCGATGCGGTAGAACAGGTCCTCGCGGAACGTGCCCTCCTCCATGGCCTTGTGGATGTCGATGTTGGTGGCCGTGATGATGCGCACGTCCACCGGAATCTCCTTGCGCCCGCCCACGCGGGTGACGACCATCTCCTGGAGGAAGCGCAGCAGCTTGACCTGGAGGGTCATGGGCATCTCGCCGATCTCGTCCAGAAAGAGTGTGCCCTTGTCCGCGTACTCGACCTTGCCCTTGACCAGCTTGTTCGCGCCGGTGAACGCGCCCTTCTCGTGTCCGAAAAGTTCGGACTCCAGCAGATTCTCGGGGATGGCCCCGCAGTTGATCGAGACCATCTCCATGTTCGCGCGCAGGCTCTTCTCGTGCACGGCCCGGGCCACCAGCTCCTTGCCGGTGCCGGATTCGCCGCAGATCAGGACCGGCACGTCCGAGGCGGCCACGCGGTCGATCTGGTTGAAGACGACCTGCATGCGCGCGCATTCGCCCACGATGCCGCTCTCGTTGACGGTTTTCCGGCGCAGCTCCTGGTTCTCGCTCTCGATGTTCTGGAGGTACATGGCCCGGTCGACCATGACCTTGAGCTCGTCCAGATTGACCGGTTTCTTGTAGTAGTCGTAGGCCCCGAGCCGGACGGCCTGCAGGGCCGCGTCCTTTTCCTCGTTGCCGGTGATGACGATGATCTTGGCCGTGGGGTCCATGCGCAGCATCTCGCCCAGGCAACGGAGGCCCTCCCCGATGCCGTTCTCATGGGGCGGCAGCCCGAGGTCCAGGGTGACCACCGGCGGGGAGTGTTTCTTGAAGAGCCTGAGTCCCTCCTCGCCGTCGCGAGCGAAGATGAGCTCGTAGTTCGACTTGGACAGCCCCCACTTGAGCTGCCGGAGAATCTCGTCGTTGTCGTCTATGATCAGAAGCTTCTGCATTGATAGGAACCCGTTGGTTTGTCTCGTTTAGTCCACGTCGGCCGGGGCGGGCAGGGTCACGGTGAAGATCGCCCCGCCCCCTTCCGGACTCGTGGCGACGATGGAGCCTCCGTGAGCTTCCAGAATCTGCTTGCTCTGGTACAGGCCGATGCCCATACCCTTCTTCTTGGTGGTCTTGAACGGCACGAACAGCCCGCCTTCCAGGATTTCCTCGTCGATGCCCGCGCCGGAATCCGACACCCGCATGACCGGGCCGCCCTCGTCGCCCACAAAGACCTTGAACGGGGCGTTGCCGCCCGCCTCCATGGCGTTGAGGTAGAGATTGACCGCGACCTTCTTGAACTCCGACACGTCCAGGACGGCCGACACCGAGCCGCCCGTGAATTCGATCCTGGCGGACGGCAGGGCCTCGGCGGCGCTCTTGGCCACTTCCATGAGGTCCACCACCTCCAGGCTCAGGGAGCCCTTGGTCGGGATGTTGGTCAGCTGGGCGATGAGCGTGTTCATCCTGCCGACGATGTTGCTCAGGGAATCGAGCATGTCCTGCTGAAATTCCGGGTCGTTGATATACTCGCGGGCGTTCTCCTCGAGCAGGGACAGGGGATAGACCTGGTTCTTGAGGTCGTGCAGGACGAAGGCCGCCACCTTGCCGAAGGCCTCCATGTCGCGGGCCTCGGCCAGTTCGTCGCCCAGGCGCATGTTCATGAGCACGGCGGCCGCCTGCATGGCCACGGCCTCCATGAGCTCCATGTCCTCCTGGTCGTAGTTCTCCACCACGTTGATGGGAGCGCCCAGGACGATGAGCCCGACCAGCGACCGGGACGTGCGGATGGGCACGATGAACCGGCCGTAGCGCTCGGCCAGGAAGGTCTGGACCTCTTCGCCCAGGTCGACCTCCTCGCGGCGCAGGTCCAGGATGTGCCGACGGTCCTTGAGCAGGCGGATGAGCGGGGACCGGGCCGGAATGGACATCCTGGAATCGTCCATTTCGTGGAAGCAGATGGGCGCGAAATCCGTGCTGTGGCGGCCCTGCAGGAAGATGCAGCCGCCGACGATCCCGAAGGTCTCGCAGTAGACCGTGAGGATGTTCTTGTAGAGCTCGTCCCGGCTCCGGGAGTTGGTCACCCGGTCCGTGAAGCGCTTCCACTCGATGCGGTAGTCGTATTTCTCGCCGTAGAAATGCCGCTGGATGGCCAGCCGGAACTTGCGGCGCATGGATTCGGAGAGGGAGATCATCACCAGCCCGAGCACGCCGAGGAAGGCGACCATGGTGAAGGCGTAGGCGTTGAACTGGTTGCCGAAAATCTTGAGCCCCTCGCCCACCAACCCCACCAGCACCAGGAACAGCCCGCAGAACAGGACCACGAACGAGCGGTAGGTCAGGCTCTTGGAGATGGTGATCCGCTCGTCGTTGCCCCGGGTGAACGCCGAGTAGGCCATCAGGAGCACGCCCACGATCAGCCCCAGGGAACGCGTGGTGATGAACCCGGTGTCGATGGCCCGGAAGATCATGGACTGGCTGTAATAGAGCACGAACGAGGCCAGGATCGTGCCGACACCGACGATGGAGAACTTGATCTTCCACTTCACCCCGTGGGGCGCGTTGGCGATGGTCGCCTCCAGATTGAACAGGGACACGGCCATGAACAGGATGACCTGGAGGTAGAAGAAGAAGGCCACGGGCTCCAGGAAGAGCGTCTTGTCGGTATGGAAGTCCGGGGAGTAGTAGAAATCCCCGGCCGGGAAGACCAGCGCCATGACCAGGGGCACGAAGGACAGCCCCAGGAGCAGCAGTTGGGTGGTGGGCAGCTCCGAGAAGGAGAATTCCCGGCAATAGACATTGGAGAACAGGATGCAGACCGGGCAGGCCAGGGCCATGCAGTAGAGCGATATCTGGCTGAGGAGCAGGAAGTTGGCCGGGAACTCGAGCAGCAGGTAGTCGCAGACGCTCAGTCCGGCCACCAGCCAGAGCAGGGTGAGCAGGGAGACGGCCTCCCACTTGCGCCCGCTCCGGGGGAAGGCGATCAGGGGATAGACGGCCGCGAGGACAATGGCCGTGATCTGGACGGCGTCGCTCAGCATCCAATGCCTCCGACTTGCAAAAAAAAGGGCGCAGCCTCGCTCGTGGCGACGGCATTGCGTCCGTTACGTTCCGGAAAAGCAGACGGTTCGGGGGCTTCGGCCAGGGCGAGAATGCACTCGCGCCCGGCATCGGACATTTCAGGCAAACGTCTCATAGATCATTCCTCTGGACCACATCCCTGTACCGTTTTCGTCGATTCGTATCGCTCGCTACCCTCCTGCAATTACTCCGGACATCCATCCGTTAAGGCTGCCACGTAAACGTCAACCCGATGGAATCGGACCTGTAGTCGTTCCCGTCCGTCTGCTCGTCGTTCATCTTGAAGCGGTACGACAAGCTCGCGGAGGTGCTTTCCGTCAGACCATAACTCAGGCCGATCAGCGAGAATATGGTCTTTTCGCAATCCGGATTCGTATACAGGTTCATGTAGGCGCTGTAATTGAGTGAGAGTCGTTCCGTCAGGCTGTGCGTCCCCCTTATGGTCGGTCGCCAATATGTATTTCTGCTGACCGAGTCCGTTGCTTCATAATCATTATACGCAAGTATCGCAGTGATGCTTCCCCGTTCATAATCACCCCTCAAACTGATCTCATGCGAATACTTGTTCTTCGTGTCCGCCGACTCGGGGTCCTCCGAAAAGCTCATGGAGGACGAAGCCGAACCGACAATCGTCGGGCTGAATGCGTAGGTTATGCCGACGGAATACGGATTGTACTGCTTGTTCGAGGAGTCCTTGATCTTGTAATCCGTATAGGTCGGCTCCCAACTGGCTTCAATGAACGATCCCTCGGCATAGGTGTAAGTCGTGCCGATCTTCAGGCTGTACCGTTCAAAACCTCCATCCTGCCAACGGGGGTCCTGTTTCTGGAACTTTGCCCCGCCGATGAGCTCCCACCGGTCGCTCAATTCGTGATTCACGTCCGCGTAAAGATCATATACCCGCTTGTCGACACTGCCTTCCTCCGCGTACCAGATGTCCTTGACCCCGACCCCGGTTTTCAGGGAAGTCCGCTCCTGGAGCGGAATGACGAAGTACGGGTTGAAATCGAACGTGTTCTGGTCCGTGGTCCCGACAGTGGTGTCCCCTTCCTCGACCTCACCCCGGGTGGCGTTCAGATAAACCTTCCTGTACGTGTCCGAGGTGTTGATGAAAAAGAGGTCCTTGATGGCCTCCAGCTCGCCCCGGGCGCTCAGATAGTTATTCTGTTCGTCGCCCTTTGCCTGGTTCAGATATTTCTTGTTTTCAAAATCGTAGGAGAGATCGAAGAAGACTCTGGAGTGTTCGTACGTCGCGCTCAAACCCGGCTTGACAATAAACAGGGTATCCCCTTTCGGGGTATTCGTCTCCGTGACGTTGTCATTGTACTCCATGGTGGTCGAGATTCTCGGCTTGAACGTGAAGCCCTCGCCCCGGGCCACGCCCGCCATGGGAATCAGCAGGCTGAAAGCCAGGAGCAGAACGGGAACCGTCGACATGCGTACTACGAACACAACACCCTCTCAGCGGACAGACAATCCTGACCAATACAATGAAATTTCATAAGCTTTACTCGCTATTCAATTGCATTGCAAGAAGCCAGCACCGGAATATCCGCTTACTCACCTCCGAACAGCAACCTGTAGGCCCACCCCTTCTTTGCGGGCCGGGCCCCTTTTTTTTCAACTGGTTTCATGGGTTCCATCTTCTGCTGCGCCATCTTGTTCCAGTACATGGCCTTGACGGATTCCAGGCCGTCCTGGAGCAGCTTCACCTTTTTCTCCACCGTATCCAGCCGGTCCATCAGGACGCCCACGGCGTTCTGGTCCACCTGGTGCGATGCGCGCTCCAGCATGTCGAGGCGGTTGCCCAGGTCGTTGATGGTCTTGAGCACCTGGGACGCCCGTTTGGGCAGCTTCCTCGCCTTGTGCATGCCGGTCGCCGTGGCGGGCTTCTCCTCGCTCTGCCAGTACTGCCTCTCGAAATCGAGTTCATCGGCGATGGCCGCGACGTCCTCCCTGGCGATCTCCCGTTTCTCGCTGGCGAAGGCGTCGAGCAGGAGGTAGTCGCACAGGATGTTGATCAGCCGGGGCACCCCGCGGCTCAGTTCATGGATCAGGTCCAGGGCGCCGGGCTCGAAGACCACGGCCTCTCTGTTCCCCGCACTTTCCATGCGGTAATAGATGTATTCGGACACCTCTTCCCGATCCAGGGGCTTGAGGTGGCATCCGATCTGAATGCGCTGACGGAGTTGCAGCAGTTCCGGGCTGTTGAGTGTGTCCCGCAGTTCCGGCTGGCCCACCAGGACGATCTGAAGCAGCTTGCCGCCGTCGGTCTCCAGGTTGGAGAGCATGCGGATTTCCTCCAGCAGGTCCGTGGACAGGTTCTGGGCCTCGTCGATGATCAGCACGGCCCGTTTTCCCGTCGCGTACTGATCAATGAGGAATTCGTTCAGATCCCGAAGCAGCGCGGCCTTGGACCGCCCGTCGGTCTCCAGGCCGAAGTCGTCGTTGATCATGGTCAGCAGCTGCTGGGAATCCGCCTTGGTATTGAAGATCTTGGCCAGGGTCACGTTGTCGAGATGGCGCTTGATGAGCTCGCGGATGAGCGTGGTCTTGCCCGCGCCCACTTCGCCGCTCAGGAGGATGAACCCGACGCGCTCCTCGATGCCGTACCGGAGGTACGAGAGGGCCTTCCCGTGGGACCGGCTCATGAAGAGCATGTCCGGGTTCGGCAGCAGGTCGAAGGGTTTTGACCTGAAGTTGAAGAATTCCTCGTACATGGCGTCGCCTCAATACCTAGTTAGGCATTGTAAGAATACTTGTAGCTGTAGTGCGCGTATCCGCTGTAACCTGCGGCCGAATGTCCGCGGGACGCCTGGGTGAACACGGCTCCGGCCACGTTGGCCCCGCTCAGGGCCTCCAGGGTCTCGTTCAGCTCGTACTTGGACAGCCGCTGCTCCCTGACGACCAGAACCACCATGTCGGCCAGCCGCGCCAGGATGCGGGTCTCGGCAAAGGGCAGGACCGGCGGCGTGTCGATGATCAGGAAGCGGTCGGAATACCGTTCCTTCATCTCGCGCAGGACCGTGGCCATGCGCTGGGAGGCCAGGAGCTCGCCGGGGTTGGCCATGGGCGTTCCGGCAGGAAGGAAGGAAAGCTTGCCGATGCCGGTCCGGATGATCGCGCTGCTGACGTCCGTACCCTCCAGCAGGCAGTCCGAAAGCCCGTAGGCCTGGTCCATGCACAGAAGTTCATGGCAGGAGGGTTTGCGCAGGTCGGCGTCCACCAGGAGCACGGTGTGGTCGAATTCCTGGGCCAGGCTGATGGCCAGGTTGGTGGAGGTCACGCTCTTGCCCTCGCCCACGGTGCCGCTGGTGATGACGATGGTGTTCTGAAATCCCTTTTTCTTGGTCAGCCGGACGAGATTCTGCTTCAGCTTGCGGAACTCCTCGGCCGCCGGGGACACGATGTCGTTGAGGGAGACCAGCATGTGCTGCCCGGCCACCCGGTCGAGCACCTCCTGGGGAATCTCCTTCCTGGGAGCGAGGCCCAGATCGTGCGCCGACGCGCCGCCGCCCACGGGGCCCGATTGATTCGCGCGTCCCGACTTCTCTTCCTCCCGGCCGCGCAATTTGGATGCTTTTTTCAATGCTTCTTCTATTCTGCTCATATTCATATCTCCTGTCAGCCGACCATGCCGGCGACCTTGGCTATCACTTTGTCCACCAGACCGAGGTGGAGGAATTCCATCACCAAAAACGACAGGGAAATCAGCAGGCCGACGAACCCCACGGCATAGATCCACCGGTCCCGGGTGCGCTGCTTGGCCAGCTGCGCCTCGTCCCTGACCTTGGGGATCACCGCCAGCACGGGCACGCCGTACTCCTTGAGGTCGTCCAGGGTCTTGATGCTGGGATTGATCATGTCCAGAAGGACGATGACGCCCACGCCCAGGCCGATTCCGCCGATGATCCCCAGCAGGATGATGAGCGGCCTGTTCGGCTTGGAAGGGATGGAAGGCACCACCGCGGGATCAAGAACCCTGAAGGACATGGACTTGTCCTGGAGCTCCATTTCCTTGGAGACCTCGGATTGCCCATAGCGGGAAACGAGCTTCTCGTAGATGATCGTCTCGTTGGCGCGCTTGCGTTCGAGTTCCGTGAGTTCGCTGCGCATGGCCGGAATCTGGCGGAGGATATCCCTGTTCTTCTTGATCTCCTCTTCCAAATTCTGCGCCGTATTCTCGAGCGAGGCCAACTCCACCTTGATGGACTGGTACTCGGAGGTCCGGTACACGGCCTCCAACTCGGATTTGCCTTGGGCGCTGATCTGCCGCTTCGTTTCGGCGATAGCGTTCTCCATTTGCCTGACCCGGGGGTGGTTTCCCGTATACCGGCCCTTCATGGCTTCCAGGGCCTTCTGCTGGGAATCCAGCTGCTGCCTGAGGGGCGTGTTGCTGAGCAGAAGACTCCTTGAGGTCTTCAGCGCGTTGATGCGGATGCGAAGCTGTTCCAGGGCGGTGGTCGCATCGTTGATTTCCGAGCGGACGGCCCCTTCGTCCGCGAACAGGACCTGCCCGGATTCGGCCTTGAACTTGTCGATTTCTTTTTCCGCCGCGTCGATGCGCTTCTTGAAGACCTCGATCTGCTCGGCCAGGAACTGGGTCGCTTCGAAGGATTCCTTGCGCTTGGTGGAGGTGTTCTCCTCGATGTAGATGCGCGTGAGGGTGTTGACCACGTCCCTGGCCCTGACCGGGCTCGGGTCCTCATAGGAGATCATGAACACGCCTTTCTTCTCGTCCAGGCGTATCTGGATACGTTTCTGCAGCCCTTCGATCATGGCGTCGAGATCGCGATCCGAGGTAATGTGGACATCCATGTCCAGGGCCTTGATGATGTTGAGGACCATGGTCCTGGAGAGCATGGTCACCTTGATCGCCTTGATCTTCATGTCCATGGACGGCGTGATGGCGATGCCCTTGACCAGGTCGCTGATGACGTTCTGCTCGATGAAGACGATGGACTCCGCCTTGTACTTCTTGGGCATGACGTAGGCGACGACGATGGACACGAACATGACGACGAGGGCAATGGAGATCAGCAGGCCTTTGCGCTTGAGCACGAGGTGCACATAGCGCATGAGGTCAAAGCCGTTCTCGTTGGGAAGGGCGCCGGGAAGCGGATTGGGCATCTTTTATGTCCTAGAAGAAGCTTTCTTTCGCGATGATGTAGTCGCCGGCCTGGAGCTGGACGTTCTGCTTCAGATCGCCCTTCTTGAGGAGGTCCTTGGTGCGCACCGGGATGCGCTCCTTCTTGTCACCGACCGTGCGGACGATGACGACTTCGTCCTCGTTGGCGTACTTGCTGAACTCTCCGGCCTGGAGCAGCGCATCCAACACCGTGAGCCCGTCCTGGTAGAGGATGGCCTTGGGCTGGTTCACCGCGCCGACCACGTATACGTTCTGGTCGTACTTGACCGGCATGAAAATGGTGTCGCCCGGTTCGAGCCGGATGTCCTTGTCGAACTCACCCTTGTAGAAGAGTCCCACGAAATCCGACATCACCTTCTTCCCGTCACGATAGACGTAGGCCTTGCTCAAGTCGGCGCGGGCAAGGGAACCGAGGGAGGCGAGCACACGCAGGAGCGTGGTGCGCTGCGGCATGTCGAACACCCGGGGTTCCACGCCGCCGCCGACCACGAAGACCCGGCTGTTGACGCTCTTGACCAGGGAAATATTGAGGATCGGGTCCTTGATCAGGTTCGAAATACGCGCCTGCAACTGTTTCTTGAGCTGGGGCAGGGTAAAGCCCGCAGCCTCAATGTCGTCGACCCCCGGCATGGATATCTTGCCGTCGGGCCGGACGGTGACGGTAGAATTCAGTTCGTCCTCCCCCCAGACGTGCACGGTGAGCACGTCACCCTCGCCGATGACGTAGTCGTCGGCCAGACAGAGGGCCGGCGCCAGGAACACCAGCGCCACCACCAAGACACATGTTTTCAAGATACCGCCTGAAATCTGCATGCCACCCTCCTCTTTAGCGTCCCAACTTCATGGCCATGACGGATACGGTATCGATCATAATCCGGAAGTCGAAGAACAACGAATAATTCTTAATGTAGTACAGGTCGTAGCGCAGCTTTTCAATAGCATCCTCGACCGAGGCCCCATAGGGGTAGCGGACCTGGGCCCAGCCCGTGATGCCGGGCTTCACGAAGTGGCGCTCGGAATAGTACGGGATGACCTTCTTCAGATCCTTGACGAACTCGGGGCGCTCGGGGCGCGGGCCCACCAGGCTCATGTCGCCGATCAGGACGTTGAAGAGCTGCGGAATCTCGTCGATGCGGGACTTGCGCAGGAAGGCGCCCAGCTTGGTGATGCGGTTGTCGTTCTGCTTCGCCCACACGGCGCCGGATTCCTTCTCGGCGTCCTGGCGCATGGAGCGGAACTTGTAGATGACGAAGTTCTCGTCGGCCTTGCCCACGCGTACCTGCCTGAAGAGCACCGGGCCCGGGGAGTCCAGCTTGATGGCCAGGGCGACCAGGGGCAGCAGCGGCGAAACCAGGATGATGCCGACAAGGGACAGGACGATGTCGCCGATGCGCTTGAAGAAGCGGCGCAACCCCATGATCTTGAAGCCCTTGGAGAAGATGAACCAGCTCGGGGTGATGTTCTCGAGCATGAGCTTCCGGTTGACGCGCTCGTAGAACTCGGGGGCGTCCATCACCTCCATCCCGCTCAGCTTGCAGTTCAGGATCTCCTGCAGGGGGAAGGCGCCGCGGCGCTCGGTCAGGGAAATGACCACCTTGTTGGCCTTGACCTTCTTGGCCCGGTCGAGGATCTCACGGGTGGGGTTGTCCACCTGGGCCTCGGGATCGGCCCACTGGCCCGGCACGCATTCGATGAAGTCGCGGAACTGGTAACGGCCGCCGGAGGCCAGGGCCAGACCCTTCATCTCCTCGGCCAGCTTGCCGTTGCCCACAATGACCACGCGGTTCACCAGGCCGGGAATCTTCTGCCAGTTCCGGGAAAGGACGATCCAGCTCGACTGGAACAGGCCGAAGAGGCACAGGACCAGGAGGACCATCTCTTCCAGGCGCATGAACAGGCCGGTCTGCCAGTAGACCAGGAAGGCCACGTTGGTCGCCAGAATCAGGCTGATGAACAGGCTGGGATAACCGTCGGTCTTGTCGCCCTTGGTGGCATACAGGGTCATGTGGACGATGCAGGACGAGACCAGGACCACGGCGACCAGCGCCGCCAGGTCGTAGTAACGTCCCCGGAAGACCGACAGGACCTCGCTGAAGTCGTTGAAGAACAGCAGCGAGCCGAAGACCAGAGCCAACGCCAGGGACAGAAAGTCCTTGAATACTCTGAGTGATGCTATTGCTACCATAATTGTCTCTCCCTCTTGACCATGCGCACTTACTGGGCGTTGATGGTCTTAAGCAGGTTGCGGGCCTCCGTGCTCTTTTCGCACTGGGGGCAGTCCGCCACGGCCTTGAGTTCGGCCGCGGCCTGCTCCATCTTGCCCGCCTTGTAATATGCGTAACCGAGGTGATACTTTATGTTCGAATCATCGGCCTGCGCCGACGCCGCCTTCTCCAAGATGGAAACGGCGGGGTCCGCCTTGTCGTTCACGGCCAGGGTGTAGCCGAAGGTGTCCATGACCGCGGGGCTCCACGGCGCCTGCAGGTAGGCCTTGTAGGCCAGCCGCAGGGCCTCGGGGGCCGTCTTGGCATCCTCGACATAGATCATGGCCAGGTTATTCAGGGCCGGGATGTACCTGTCGTTCAGTTCCAGCGCCTTGGTGTAGCTGGAGACGGCCTTGCCCTTGCGGCCGGTCGTCAGGTAGACGTCGCCCTGCATGGCGTGGGCCTGGAAGGACTTCTCGTCGCTCTTGATGACCGAGTCGAAATAGGTCAGGGCCTTGGGATAATCGCCCAGGCTGGAATAATAGCGGCCGAGCTGCAGCAGCAGGGCCGGATGGGGGCCGCACTTGGCCACGCCTTCCTCCAGGGCCTTGCCCCAGGCGTCGGTCCGGCCGGCGCTCATGTTGACGTCGGCCAGGATCAGATACCCGCCCGGGACCTTGGGGTTGAAATCGCACATCTGGCGGGCCGCGGCCACGGCCTTGTCATATTCCTTCATCAGCACGTAGGTCCGGGTGCGCAGGCTGAGCCCCGCCTCGCGGTTGAGCTTCTCGATCTCGTTGCTCATGTCCAGGACTTCGTCGTACCGCTTCAGGGCGTACAGGATGTCGGCCTTCTGCTGGATGAGCTGGATGTGGTTGGCATACCGGCCCAAGCCCTCGTTCACGACGGCCAGGGCGCCTTCGTTGTCCCCGGCCTTCCGGCGGCTGCCCGCATAGGCCATGTAGGCGGTGGGATCGTCGGACTTCAGCGCTTCCTTATAGGTCGCGGCGGCCTCGTCCCCCTTGCCCATGGTGTCCAGGATCAACGCCTTGGCCAACAGGGCCTTGAGGTATCCTTCGTTGTGGGAAAGAAGGGCATCGTATTCGGCCAGGGCGCCGTCGGCATTCTTTTCCGACAGGTCCATGGACGCGAGCATCATGTACGGGGCGGGATTCTTCGCATCCAGGGACTGGGCCTTGCCCAGATATTCCCGCGCCTTTTGGGGATCCTTGCCCAGGAGGGACATCCGGGCGAGGGCGACATACAGCGGCACGTCGTCCCTGGTGCCCTTGAGGCCTTCCTCCAGGACCGACCGCGCAAGGTCATTGTCCCCGTTGCGCAGGTAGAAGCTGGACAACACGAGCCGGGGGCGGACGCTGTCCGGAGCGGCGTTTATGGCGCCCTTGAGGGCCTCCTCGGTCTCGCCCATATCCCCCTGCTCATAGTACAGCGCGCCCATCTTGATGAAGGCGTTTGCTAAATTCGGGTTCTTCGCCGTGATCTCCTTCAATTCGCTCAGCGCCTTGCCCGGATCGCCCTTGGCGGTATAGGCGTCGCCGAGAATGACACGGGCCAGGACGTTGTTGGAATCGACCGCGATGATCTTCTCCGCCTCGGTGATGGATTCGTTGAAGCGCCTCTGCTGGAAGAGGATAAGGCTGATCATCTCGCGGGCCTTGAGGAACCGGTCGGACCGGTCGGCGGCGATGCGCAGCTGGGAAATGGCCGTCTCCAGATCGCCCATGCCATAGTAGCTCATGCCGAGGTAGAAATACCCCTCCACGTCGGGACGGAGGGCGACGGCCTCCTGAAAGGCGTTGACGGCCGCCCGGTAGTCCTTCTTGGCGTAGTCGATCATACCGGTGAGCATCTTGCCGAAAGGCGCCTTCGGGGCGCCTTCCTGGAGCTCCTTGGCCAGGGCCGAGGCCCTGTCGTAGTCGCCCTCGGCGAGGAGGGTCTTGGCGTACAGGTATTTCCCATAGGCGTCGGTAGGGTGGGCCTTGACCAGGGTTTCCAAGGTGTTGCGGTACGTTTCCTGATCGCCTTCCATGCTCGCGATTCTGGCCTTGAAATACAGCCCCTCACTGTTGGCCGGGGAGGCGGTGAGCAGATTGTCGACGAGGGTCTTCGCCTGTTCCGGCTTATCCTGGGCAAGGTACAACTGGGCCAGGGCCAGTTCGGCCTCTTCCATGTTGGGGTCCAGGGTCAGGGCCTTCTCGAACATGTCCTTGGCTTCGGCGAAATTGCCCAGCCCCCAGTTGGCACGGCCGAGCAGACTGTACCCCTCGGCGGACTTGGGCTCCTTCTTCGTATAGGAGGCCAGGGCTTCGGCGGCCCCGGCAAAGTCCTGGCGATACAGCTTCAGACGGCCCGTCTCAAGGAGCAGGGCGGTATCGTAGGGGTTCTGGCGGGCGTACTTCTCGAAATTCTTTTCAGCCTGGTCCAGCTTTCCCGTTCTCAGGTAGGCCTTTCCCAACGCAAAGCGCGCATCCATCTTTTCCGGAGACTGCTCCAGCAACGTCTTGAAGATGACGATGGCCCCCTGGTAGTTCTTCTCCTGCATGTACCGCTGGCCTTCGGCCATGAGGTCGGCCTCGGAGTTCTGACCGCACGCGGGGAGCAGGGCTATCAGGCAAAGAAGGAAAAATATGGATGCAACTCGAGCTTTCACAACAGCCTCCAGAGAGATGTCAATTGTCGTTCGCGGCCAGCTATTCGGCCGCAGGGATCACCTCCATTGCTATAATTGTGCCAAGCCGGCAATAGAATAATAACAGTCTAAAATAACAGAATTTATAAAGCCAGATGGCATTCTCTGAGAGTGTTTTCAGCCTCTGTTTGTCCGGGAAATCCGGACACCGCACCCGGATGATCAACCGCCGGATTTCCCCCTCCGAAACGGCGCGGTCCGCACCCGTCCGGACGATTCCGCAAACAGTCGACAAGAACAGCGACGGACACCCGCGTCCCCATTTTTTACTTTTCCACAGGTTGCCCCTCGCCGGAGCTCTTTTTCGCAGGAAATGCCGCAATCGCTCCACGTATCGCCCCTGTCCCTGACAAGGCTCCGAACAGCCCGTTCGGAGGCCATTATTTCCAGAATTTCACTCAATTTTTTCTAGATATAATAAAACTAAATCGAATAATGCTTGTCCATTGCAAACGTTAATAACATCATTGATTCCGACATATCCGGATTTTCCGGACAGGGATCGCGCTGCCTCCTGCGGACGGGCCCGGAGGAATGTTGAGAAGGCGTGAAAGATTCGCATCAAAGCCATGTCGGTCAGCCGATGGCATCAACCGTAACTTCTTTGCAAAGCTGAGGAAGACAAAGGGCCGGGAACTTGATACGGATAGAGCTATAATCGGATAGAGCGGCCATGATATACCGAATAGCACGACAGAATCTCTTCCATGACAGGGTACGCCTGTGCGTCACCCTGACCGGCATCGTCTTCGCGGTGGTCCTGATCACCGTTGAGATCGGGCTCTTTCTCGGCTTCACCCACACCATATCGGCGGTCATCGATAATTCCGGAGCCGACGTGTGGGTCACGTCCCGGGGGGTCAAGAACTTCGACATCGCCCTGCCCCTGAAGGAGCGCAAGTATTACGAGGTCCTTTCCCTGCCCCAGGTCGAGGAGGTATCCAGGTTCATCATCCGGTTCGCGGACTGGAAAAAACCGGACGGCCTGCAGGAGTCCATCGAAATCATCGGCTACGAGACCGACAAGGACATGGGCGGCCCCTGGAACTTCGTGCGCGGCTCGGGCAAGATGCTCGACCTTCGGGACGGGATCGTCATCGACCAGCTGTACATGGACAAGCTCGGGGTTTCCAAGCTGGGCGACGAGGTGGAGATCAACAAGAGAAAGGCGCGGGTGACGGCCCTGACCCAGGGAATCCGGTCCTTCACCACCTCTCCCTACGTCTTCGCCTCCCTCGATGTCGCCCGGCGCCACACCTTTCTGGAACCGGGCGAATTCACCTACCTGCTGGTCAGGGGCAAGGCGGGAGTGACGCCGGAGCGGCTGAAGGC
This sequence comes from Pseudodesulfovibrio karagichevae, assembly GCF_041414475.1. Classification (NCBI taxonomy): domain Bacteria; kingdom Pseudomonadati; phylum Thermodesulfobacteriota; class Desulfovibrionia; order Desulfovibrionales; family Desulfovibrionaceae; genus Pseudodesulfovibrio; species Pseudodesulfovibrio karagichevae. The sequence continues at coordinate 47,296 of NZ_JBGLYH010000017.1, read as the reverse complement.
GGCCATCGCCCGGAGAGTGGACTACGTGGACGTGTACACCACGCCGGAATTCAGCGACAAGACCCAGCAATACTGGATGTTCAACACCGGGGCCGGAACCGGGCTGCTCATCGCGGCCTTCCTCGGCCTGGTGGTCGGCATGGTCATCGTGGCCCAGACCCTGTACGCCACCACCCTGGACCACATCGCCGAGTTCGCCACCCTCAAGGCCATGGGCGCGCCCAACTCCTACATCTACTCCATCATCATCGTCCAGGCGGCCATCTCCGCCCTGCTCGGCTACTCGCTGGGCATCCTGGCGGCCAGCATCATCTCGGACATGAGCGCCTTTTCGGCCATGGTCATCGTCCTGCCCTGGGGGCTGAAGCTGGCCATGCTCGGCCTGACGCTGGCCATGTGCATCGTCTCCGCCGTCATCTCCATCCGCAAGGTCATGCGCCTCGATCCCGCGCTGGTCTTCAAGGGCAGGTAGCATGCCGAGTTCCCGGACCGTCATACGCATAAACGGCGTCTCCAAGCATTTCGGCACAGGAGACAACCTGACCTACGCCCTGAGGGACATCACCCTGTCGGTCGACCGGGGCGAGGTGCTGATGCTCATGGGCCCCTCGGGCAGCGGCAAGACCACCCTGCTGTCCATCATGGGCTGCATCCTCCAGCCCGATGCGGGAACCCTGTCCATCGCCGGGCGCGAGACCACCGGACTAAGCGCCCGCAAGCTCGGGGCGCTGCGCCTCGAACACCTGGGTTTCATCTTCCAGGAGTACAATCTCTTTCCGACCCTGTCGGTGGTGGACAACATCATGGTCGCCCTGCACCTGCGGGGGATCAGGGGGGCCGAGGCCCAGAAGCGCGCCATGACCGCCCTGGAGTCCGTGGGGCTCGAGGCCAAGGCCGACTCCATGCCAGAGACCATGAGCGGCGGACAGAAGCAGCGGCTGGCCATCGCCCGCGCCCTGGCCGGGAGGCCGAGCATCATCCTGGCGGACGAGCCCACGGCCGCACTGGATTCCGCCAACGGAAAAATGATAGTGGAACTCATGACCGGACTGGCCCATGAGCGGGACCACTGCGTGGTCATGGTCACCCATGACCCGAGGACCATAGGCTATGCGGACCGGATGCTGACCATCGAGGACGGCGCCCTGGCCGCGACCACAACCACGCCAACCACCGGCGGATAGTAGCATGAAAACCGTTATCGTCATCATCGTCCTCATCCTGGGGGCGGCCCTCTTCGTCCACTGGCGGTCCCCGCAGTGGCTCGACGACTACCTGCCCGCCACCGACCGGCAGACCGAGCCCTTCGGGCAGATGCCCGAACTCGACAAGCAGTCGCCCTGGGTGGCCGGGTTCGGCCGGGTGGAGCCCGTCTCCCAGAAGCGCCGCCTGGCCTTCGAGATCAGCGGCCTGCTGGAAAAGGTCCTGGTGGAGGAAGGCGACACGGTCAAGCAGGGCCAGGTGGTGGCCCTGCTCAGGGACAACGAATACGCGGCCGGGCTCGATGCCGCCCGGGCCGACGCCCAGGCCCTCAAGGCCCAATACGAAAAGCTCATGGCCGGCGCGCGCCAGGAGGAGAAGACCGAAACCCTGTCCGTGGTCCAGCGGACCAAGTCCGTCATGGAAAACGCCCACGTGGAAATGAAACGGCGCAAGGAGCTCCTCGCCAAGGACCTCATCGCCAAGGAGGAGGTGGACCGGGCCGTGACCGAGTATCTGGTGGCCGAGAAGGAGTATGAGGAGGCCCGCCAGCGCTACCTGGTGATGAAGAATTTCTCGCGCAAGGAAGACATCGCCACGGCCTGGGCGCAATACGAGGCGGCCGTGCAGCGCACCGTGGAGGCGCAGTCCCAGCTCGAAAAGACCCGGCTCAGGAGCCCGGTCACTGGCAAGGTCCTGCGCGTGCACCGCCAGCCCGGGGAAAACGTGTCCATCTTCTTCGAGTGCCCGGTGCTGACCGTGGCCGATATCAGCCACTACCAGATCCGGGCGGAGATCAACGAAAAGTACGCCGCCCTCCTCGAACCGGGCCAGGAGGCGTACTTCACCTCCGAGGCCTTCGGCAGCCTCCGCTTCACGGGCAGAGTGGAGCGGGTCGGGCACATGACCGGCCCCAAGACCGTAACCCTCGACCGGCCCCAGGAAAAGGCCGACACCAAGGTCCTCGAGACCATCATCGGCCTGGAAAACCAGGACGGGCTGGTCACCGGGCTGACCGGAGACGTCTTCATCCTCACCAGCGCGAACTCCGGCCAGGTCCGAACCCCGGTCGGGACCAGCGCGTCGGACCAGTAATCATGAAACCGAACACCCACGACCTGCTGGCGCGAGTCGCCCCCTTCGCCCTGTACATGGCCTTCGTGGCGGTGCTGGAAATACCGGCCCTGGTCTCGGGTGAGCCGCTGTCCCCGTCCTTCGTCCTCGCCCTGTACCCGGTCAAGGCGGCCCTGGTCGCTGCGGCGCTCCTGACATTCAGGAAATTTTATACCGACCTGGACTGGGGCTCGCTGCGCAGGCCCGCTCCGACCACACTCAGCGTCTGCGGCGGCATCGCGGTTTTCGTCCTGTGGATCAACCTGGACCTCCCCTGGGCCGTCCAGGGCGAGCTGACCTCGTACGATCCCACCCAGGCCGCGCCGGGTTGGGCTCTGGCGCTCATCATCGCGCGCGTGGCGGGCGCGGTCCTTGTCGTCCCGGTCATGGAGGAGCTGTTCTGGCGCTCCTTCCTGGTCCGGTACCTGATCGACCGGGACTTCATGGCGGTCCGGGCCGGAACCTTCACCCTGTTCACCTTTACGGCCACCGCCGTGCTGTTCGGCCTGGAGCACCAGCTCTACCTCGCCGGGATCCTGGCGGGCCTGGCCTACAACGCCATCTACATGAAGACGGGAAGCCTGGCCCAGTGCGTCCTCAGTCACGCCGTGACCAACGGACTGCTGGCCGCATACGTGCTGGCCACCCAGTACTGGCGGTTCTGGTAGGCCGAAAAACTGTAAAAACCGCCCGGAAAAGCTGTCGGAAGCCTTAACACATTCGCCCCCTTGGCCAGCTGTACCAATGAGAAAAACAACGATTTCAGCATTCTATATTTTGGCACGCCAACTGCATAAGTCATGACAACTTTGAACCTAATACCAAAAGGGGCTCGCTATGAAGAAGTTGTTTATGTATTTCGCACTGGCTCTGACCGTGCTCGCCATGCCCGTCATGGCCCAGGCTACTGACATCTATGGCTGGACGCTGGACCTCTCCGCCTACGGCGGCAACACCTTCACCAACATAGACCAGCTGAGCGTCTACGGATATGGTGACATCGATCAGAGCTACGGCGGCGACGGCGTGCTCAATTCCGGTGATCCCTTCAGCGTTTCCTCCATGCTCTACAACGTCGCCTACACCGACGGCAACGGCGTTTACCACAACAATCCTGATTGGGGCGGCGGGAAGGAACTCTTCTTCGCTTCCGACAATCTGGCCGGCATCGTCACCAACGTGACCGCCACCAACTTCGACTACGTGTACCAGAGCGGCGACGTGACCCTGTACTTCGGCGACAGCAACAACCTCGCCGGTTCCACAGCCCTCGCCACCATGTCCTTGTCCTGGGGCCTGGGCAATTCCACCAACGTGAACCTGGGCGGTGCCGCCCTGTCCGGCCCGACCGACATGGGCATTCAGTTCCTGACTGCGGTTCTCGCCAACGGCCTGATCTCGTTCGACACGACTGACTACCCGGAACTGGCCGCCGCCTACCCCTGGCTGTCCACGTTCTTCACCTTTGACCTCAGCAACAACCTGAACACCAACGTCGTTCCTCTGGTCATCAACGATGAAGGTTTCACAGCTCGGGTCACCACCGGCGGCGACATCACCCTGGTTGCCACTCCGGAACCGTCCACCTTCCTGATCCTCGGCTTCGGCCTGCTCGGCCTGGTCGGCTTCCGCAGGAAGTTCAAGAAGGCGTAACTCAGGTATTCAAATCCCCGATACGGTATCAAGCGGGTGTGGCGAAAGCCGCACCCGCTTCATACTTCTGGACGACCGGAAGGCCGCCCTCCCCGCCGTCCCACCCGCCGCTCCACCCGCCATTCTTGCGGGTGTTCCTGTTTCCGACAGCCACCTTCCCGCGGACACGTTTGCGGACACACTAAAAGAGGACACCGCTCTCCTCTCGATGCCCGGCCGTGCCCACTACCTCGGCCTGCCGAGCTGCGGCACTAAAAATAACAGCCGAGGCGAAACACCTCGGCTGTCAAAAGAGACGTCGGAAGGACCGGCTAGAAGAGGAAGGACTCCACGGGCCGACGGTAGGTGCCGAAGTGGATGGGCTTGCCGAAGCCCGCCCGGAAGAGCATGACCGGCCCCTGGGCCCAGGCCCTGGGGAACAGTTCGGCCATACCGGCCCACACGGTGGCGAGCATTTCCCGATGCCGGGCGGAAAAGGCCTCGGGGCCTTCCATGAGCCAGCGCAGGCGGAAGAGCGTCACTGCGGTCATGGGCTGCATGCGCAGGTTGTAGTGCGCCAGGGTCAGCCAGACGCGCTGCAGAGCGCGGCCGCCCTGAAGGAAGTCCGTGATGCCGGTGCCGGGCACGGCCAGGAGCGCGGCCCCGCCGCTGTGGCGGATGCCGTTGGCGGCGACGCCCGCCCCGACCTTGCTCGCCCCGAACAGATTGGCCACGCGCATGACCTTCCAGGACTTGGTCGCCTTGAGGAACAGCTCGCCCCCCAGGCCCGCCTCCAGGTTCTTGAGCGGCAGGCCGTCGCGGGTTTCTGCGGCCGCCTTGGGCGTGAACCGGATCATCTTGACCAGGTGCTCGTGCAGATCCCGGCGTTCCATGCGGATACGGTCGGCAATGAAAATGGTGTCGGCCAGTTTCTTCAGCCTCTCCGGGGTGTTGATCCAATCGAGGTTGCCGCCCGCCTCCGAAGTCACCGTTCCGAGCCGGTTGAATATCCCGGCAGGGATCTGCCGCTTGCGATACGGCTTGCGGTTGGTGTGCCGACGCCAGATGGCGTCCACCAGCATGTCCTCGCGGGGATTCTCCGCCCTCTCGAGCCCGATGGCGGCCGCGAGATCGGGCCGGTCCGGGGCCGGGCCGAGGGTGACCGTCGGGGTGAGCCCGCAGGCCTTGGCCGCAATGGCGATGTTCTCCACGGCCGCGCCCGAGGCGATGGCCGTGGCCAGGTTGCCCACATTGAAAAAGGAATTGTCGGCCGCGAGGTCCATACGCACTTCCACGACATGGTCCTCGGCGTGGAAACGCCACGGCTGGACGTTATCCCCGGACGGCGCCTGGACGGCCGCCTTCAGCAGGTAGTCGTGGACCTGCCGCAGGCTCTCGCCCTCGGCGGGCGGCTTGGGCGCGGCCATGGGCTCGCAGCCCACGCGCTTGGCGCGCTTGAGCATGACGTTCTCGAAGAGCCAGGCCTTGAGCCGCTGGACGCGGGACTTGTTGCCCCTGCGCAGCCTGCCCCGGCAGAGCTTCCGGAGGTACGGGTCGATCTGGACGTAATAGGGAGCGGGCCGAACGCCCTTGCGCCCGAGCAGCAGGCGGACGGCCTCGGTTGCGGCCAGGGCCGAGCACATCTGGCAGCCGATGATCGTGGACGGACCCTTGCCCAGGTCGAAATCGACCACCGAGGAATCCAGGTACCGGGCATGGGTGGCCTTGGGGGCGAGCCCCATGGCGAAGTGGAGATATTTCCGGGTCTCCTCCATGCCGTCCGTGATGTCGAAATATTCGTCAAAGGACATGCCGTTCGGCGTGAAGACCAGCAGGGCCGAGCTGAAACCCAGCGGCCCGGCGGTGATGACCGGTATGCCCAGCTCCCGGGCGCGGTTGAAGAGCATGCGCCGGACATCGAAGACAAAGAAATCCAGACCGTCCACCACCACGTCCACGTCCTTGAGGAACGCGTCCAGGTTGTCCGCGTTCAGCCCTTCCGGGAACGTGGTGACCTCGGTGTAGGGATTGACCGAGAGCGCTTCCCCGGCCATGACGTCGAGCTTGGACTTGCCGAAATGCTGGACCCGCGCCCCGAACTGGCGGTTCATGTTGGCGGGCTCGAAGGAGTCCATGTCCGACAGGTGGAACTTGCCCACGCCCAGGCGGGCCAGGGTGACGACATGGACGCCGCCGACGCCGCCGAGCCCGGGGATGGCCACCCGGGCGTTGATGAGCCGGTCCATGTCCGCGGCGTCAAGGAACCCGATGGTCCGGGAAAACGCCTCTTCGTTGTAGGCGTAGATGTCCTTGAGCCCCCACTGCTCGGCAATGGCCCTGAGCGCGGCGGCCTGGTCCGTGTCGGCCATGGCTACACCGTCACCGGGTATCGCATCTGGATGTCTTCGGCGCTGTACAGCGCCTTGTGGTACAACGTCTCGATGTATTCCAGCTGCTCGGCGTTAATATTTTCCAGCAGCTCCGGGCGCACCTGGAAGAAATATCTGGCCGCGTCGTAGTCCAGGGGGATGTTCCGCGCGCCGCTGAATTTCATGTACTTGTCGACCCCGGCGTTGTGGATACGGCGGAAGAAGGTGTACAGGTCGGTTTCGAACTCCTGGTCCTTGAAGGTCTCCTCCAGTTTTTCCCAGAAGACGTCGTAATCGATGCGCAGGGCCACGGCCGGAGCGCCCACAGGACCGTAAAAACGCTCCTCGGCGAACTCCTCGAACATGAAGATGGCCTTGTAGAAGGTGACGTGCTTGGGATTGACCATGATCAGTATGTCGTTGATCTTGGCCTCCAGGGCGTACTGAAAATACGCCTTGCCCAGGAACATGAGCAGGTTGTGCCAACGCCCCTCGCTGGGGGTGGCCAGGGCGCAGATCTCGGCGACCTTGCGGCCCCGGGCGCGCAACTGGTCGATCTCCGGCTTGTACAGGGCGTCCATGGGCAGGCCGAACAGCCGGGTGTCCTCCACCTGGGTCAGGGTGGAGATGACATCCTTGTAGCTCTTGAAGGTGAAGACGCAGGTGGTGGGCAGCAGGCTGTGGATGCCGTAGTGGAGTTGCGCGGGATGGGGTTTGGTGATGTACCCCACCAGGTCGTATTCCTTGTAGACGATGTTGAACGCCTGACGATACTCGTCCAGGGTCTCCGCAATCTTGATGGCGGGCTTGTCGATATCGTCCAGTTTGTTTTTTGTCAGGGACGAACGCCGGATACGAATCGTCCGGCGCTTTTCAATAGCCTTGACGCGCTCATCGCGGCTCACCTTCTCAGCCACGGCCTCCCTCCTATATCTAAATGGAACAATAACTGTCGTGCGGATGCAATGTTCACCATGACGGTCCCGGCCCGTGGAAAACCCGTCGGCTCCTAAAAAGCATTCTGCCAGATTCAGGTACGCTTGGCTACCCGTGCACATCCGTTTTACAATAAAAAAAACGTTGCACCCGACGTAACAGAAGCAGGGTGCGCCATGCAAAAACGACGGCGCGGAGCAGGCAGATACCCTTGCGTTATGCAAAACGCCATACACAACGGTTTCAGCAAGGCCCCTGTTTCTTGACAGATAGTAAATTGATCAAATATTCCGCTTTACCACGCAACGATCCGAGGGGGCGGAAGCGCCGGTTTGCTACCGCAGCAGCGGCGAAAGAACGCGAAGCCACTCCTCACCAGTCCGGCCGACGGTTCGCCGACCGACGTCCTCGAAGGCGGCGCGAGCCATTGCCTTCCCCCTGTCCCGATCGTTCAGGACCAGCTCCACACCGTCCCGGAGCGCCTTCTCAGAATCGGTCAACGGCCGGTCGTCCCAAATGGTCAACGCGTCCAACTGCCGGGTAACGACACCCAACTCCGAAACAACGAGATCGCGGTCCGTCTCCCACGGGGCTTCGGCCCCCAACAGGATTTCGTGAACCCCCTCGTTATAGCTCGAAACGACGGGAGTTCGGCTTGCCATTGCCTCCAACACCACGTTGGGGAAGCCCTCCCAGAGGGAGGTCATCACGAAGACCTCGGATCGGGCGACCAAGACAAAGGGATTGTTCGTAAAACCGAAGAACCGCACGTGGCCGGAAACGCCGAGCTTGTCGCAAAGCGACCGCAAAGGCCGGGCGAATTCGCCTTCGCCGACAATCGCGAGATACAGGTCGTCGTGCCGCTTCCTCAGGTCGGCGAAAACACGGACAAGGGCCCATTGGCCCTTCTCGTAGCCGCAACGTCCCACGCTAATCAGCACCCGGGCGCCCGCAGGGAACGGCCACTCGCACCCCTTGGCTATGAGATCCTGTATCTTTTCGGTATTGCAGGGATTGTTGATGACGTGGATGCGCTGAGGATCGGCCCCGAAATTGTCCTGGAGATCCTGCCCGGTAAACCACGAATTCACGACAATGGCCGCGGCGCTCCGATAGACCCGGGAGAGGACCCATTCGGCCAGTTTTCTTTTGGCTCCGCTGAAGCGGAGCCCCTTGCTCTTGTTTTCCCTGACGGAAATGACTTTCTTGCCGAACAGGGACACCCTGTTCGCGATATGCATTATGTCCTTGAAGCTGAGGAAAAGACTCCCCCGGTTTCTGAACTTGTAAGAAAAGAGCTTCAGCGTGGCCAGCGCCAGCACCAGCATCTCCTTCGAAAACGAGGCGTAGGGGCCGGGGGGGAGCCCCAGCGAGACGATGCGGGCGTTCAGGGGATAGGGGCAGATGGAATCTGAAATGGTCAATATCTCAACAGGATAGTCTTTTCCCAAGGCGTCACAGATATAGTGAATGCTCCGGTCCACCCCGCCATGGCCCAGGTAGTCGACCAGGATGACGATTTTCTTCCTCTTCCGCGGCATGTCACCCCCGCCTGCCGGTGCAAAGCCGCACCAGGGACCGCACCCGCACGAAGGAGGCCAGGCAGAAGATGCCGAGCAGGAAGGCAAAACACACCCCGCATATGCCGAGCCAGACAAAGACGTTCTTCGACTCCGGCAGCGGAATGTTGCTCAAGAGGTATCCGGCCGCGCAGATCAATAGGGATTTCAAGGCGAGGAGGAGAAGAGACTTCATCGTCCGAGGCAAGGAGAATTGCCTGACCATGACGTACAGATAGACGGGCAATCTGACGACGATGAAGACCAGGGCCATGGCCAAAGCCGCCCCGAGTATTCCGTACCGCTCCGTCAAGATGTACATGCCGGCCAGAAACACGATCAGTTCCAGTACGCTCTCGACACTGATGGCCCGGACCTTTCCAAGGCCCACAAAAACGTTCATAACGACCTTGGTGTAGGAGTTGAAGAGGCCGCCGATGGTCATCACGATGAAGGCCTGGTAGATTTCCAGGACCGAGGTCTTGTTCAGCCAGGCAACCAGGAACCCCTCGCCGGCAACGCAAAACGCCACCAGAATGGACAGGGTTACCCCGAAGGCCATCTCGGCCGCGCGCAGCGCGATATCCGTCGTGTCGCCGGAAGAGGTATTGGCCGCTTCGCGGGCCACGAACGGCACCAGGACCCTTGCCCCCGACTGGATGCTCGACTCGACGTATTTGAACAGGCTGAAGGCGATGGCAAAGGATGCGGCCTTGTCCAGGCCTGCGACCGCTCCCACGATGAACGGTCCGGCCACCGACAGCACCGTATGGGAGATAGATATCATCACGAAGGCGGACCCTATCTTGGCAAGGTCCTTGTAGGTCTCCCAATCCAGATACTTGAGCCCTATCTGCCACTTGCGGGTGATCCAGACAAAGCACGCGGCCATGGTGATGATCCCGCCCAGGCCGAACACCGTGCTTATGGCCGCCAGGGGAATAATGCCGTACCCGTGCAGCACCAGCATGACCATGACAAAGGCGCCAAGCGCGCCGAAGACGATCTGCACAAGGCAGGAAATGTCATATCGCTCCATGCCCAGCAAGGCTCCGGTCAACGAATTGAACGGGAGCGAGGCCGCCACCTTGAAGGCGATGAGCAGAAAGGCGGCATTGAACTCGAAGGCGTAATTCTTGAGGTCGTACAGGCTTGCCGAAAACCGGGTAAAGATCAGGGCGCAGGCAAAGATCAGAATCCCGACGCAGATGAAATGGACCAGGGAATTCGTGATGATCCGGGCCTGCCGCATCTCGTCGTTGACGGCATTGGCTTCGGCGTACCCCCTGACCACGGACGTGCGCATACCCAGATCGAAAAACGCCACGTACCCGGCAATGGACATCACCAGGGTCCATGCGCCGTACATTTCCTCCCCGAGCCCGTTGAACAGGATGGGAGTGGAAATGAAGGCGATGACCATGGACGTGCCCAGGGCCGCCCAGTTCCACAGTACGTTTCTCCTCACCCTGCCGGCTATCATGCTCATTCCTTGCCCCGTCGGCCCGCTCGGGGCACGCCGCCATGCCGATTGTTCCGTTGACGTTTCTCCACCAATCCGGCGAAGGCCAGGACGCTGGCCCGCCCCAACCGGGACATATCCTCTATGGTCCGTCCGCCCCAGGGATACTCCAGGGCCAGGCAAAATGCCCCCGCATGCTGCATGACCCGCATCACGCCGCGGGTCTTCCGCGCCATGCACAGCGGCCTGCGCATGACGCGCCACGGCTTGTCGTGGGACCGTTGCGCATTGAGCAGCCGCCTGAACCGCATCATGTCGAGACAGTTGGCATAGCTGATCCCGTCCCGGTCCTCGTGCATCCAGTTGTGGATATCCAGATAGCCGACCACATCCTCCGTTCTCCGCAATTCGCTCAACAGGAGGACGTAGGGGTCGTCCGGCCCCACATCCCGGCAATTGTCGTAGCCCAGGCCGCCGCTCCCGCTGTACCGGCAAAGCCCCTTCCGGACGCCTTCCGGGGAGGCCACGGGCACCAGGATCCAATCAAAGGCGCGGGTCAGCTCCCCGGCGAACACCGGGTCCTCGGCGTACCTTCGGACAACCCCGTCCAGGCAATAGCTTCCGGCCGTTTCATAGGGGTGCAGCCGGCCCGCCGCAACGATGACCGGGCGGCGGCCGCCCCCGCCCTCCAGACGAAAGGCGTGAACCCCCGCCGTTTCCGCCGTACCGCCGTGAATCCGTACTTCGACCCTGTCGCGGCAGTCCTCCGCCAGCCGGTTCAGCCGATCCAGGCCATACGTCGGCAGCAGGGAAATCTCATAGCTGCCGGGAGGCTGATCGAACAGGAACTCGCAACGGGTTCCGCCGACCACGGCGCCCGGCAGGACACGCCAATCCGACGAGCCCAGCTCCGCGTAGCGGAGTATGGTCCGCAAGCGCATGTACCTCGGTTCATCCCAATCGATCGCGATCGTGAACGGAGTCGATTCCTCCACGGACAACCGGAAGCGCAACATGAACCTATAGGCGGGCCCGGCCGGATCCTCGGCGAAGGGCCGGACGACCAGCCTGCCGCCGGTCCAGCGGATGGCCTCGGCGGTATCCGGGTTGGCTCCGGGGAAATCGACGTCTGTCCTGACCATGGCGAATCTAGAGGAAGGGACTGACTTCCGAGATGCAGTACAGGAGCTTGCCCGACGCGGGCTGCTCGATCTCGTCCACGAACTTCAGCACCGCTTCCACTTCGTCGCCCAGGTACTTCCTCGCCTCGCGCCTGATGTAGTCGTCGGTTTCCGAGGCATACCCGTCCCCCTTGACGATCCGGAATTCCACCTGCTCCGGCCTGGCCTGGTAGAGCTGCATGCGCTGGACATTGGGCGCGTTGGCCGTAAGGAAAATGGTCATGGACGCCCCGGAGACGATCTTGCCGGAGGGCGTCACCAGGAAGTCCGTGACCCGGCCCCCGGAGAGCTTGATCCTCGGCAGACCGCGCCCGCAGCCGCACACGCCCGCCACGGGCGTTCCCACGTCCCTGATCCGGTAGCGGATGAGCGGCATGCCGTAGTTCAAGAGGTCGGTGATGACCACCTCGCCCAGTTCGCCGGGGGCCACCTGCTTCCCGTCCTTGACCGTTTCGAGCAACAGGGCCTCGGCATTGACGTGCATGCCGTCGTGCCGGTCGCACTCGCTGGCGATGACGCTGGTCTCCCGGCTGCCGTACCGGTTGTAGATGGGGCAGCCGATGATCCGCTCGATCTCCGCCCGGCGTGAATCCTCCAGGATCTCGGCGGTACTGATGATGGACGTCGGGGTGTAGTCGAACCTGAGGTTCCGATCCTCCATGAAACGCGCGAACAGATACATGGAATTGGCGTAGGTGATGAAAGCCCCGGGCTTCTCCCTGTTGAGGGTCTCGAAGAAATCCATCATCTTCCGCTCATCGAGCGAGGAGGTGTCCAGGAAGACGTTGCGGTATATCCACTTTTCCCGGAAGGCGTCCCACAAGTCCTCGCCCAGGGTCCGGATATCGCGGGGATGCCCCCAGACGGTCGCCTTCAGGGTGCAGACGTCGACCCCTGCCCAGCGGTTGTGCCGGATGGTGCTGGCCGCGCGGGTCGTCACCCGTTCCGGGTCCATGTAGAAGACCACGGGCTCGCCCGTGGACCCGCCGGTCATGTTCCTGACCAGGTCGTCCTTGGTCTTGTCCGTGCGGATCATCTCGTCGGCGTACCGCTGCACGTCGTGTTTGGAAACCATGGGGATCAGATGCGTGTCGTCCAGGCTCTTGAGCCGGTCGGGATGGAAGCCGTGCTCGTCCCAGCGCCGCTTGTAGAAGGGACAGAATTCGTAGCTCTCCCGGATCAGTTTCCGGAGGCGTTCGAACTGCAGGTCGCGGATTTCCCCGGCGCTCAGATACTGGGTCCGCTCGAACTCTTTGACATACGCCGCACTGTATTCGCCATCCTTCCAGGTCCAGAGGGGATGGATGACATGCTTATGGAACGTTTCAAAAAGATTTCGCATCTAAGCCTCCGCTTCTCGGCTTTCCGATTCCAGTTCGCGGGGATCGAACTCCCGCTTGCAAAACAACAGCTTTCCGGACCGCTCACGGGGGATGGATTCCACTTCCTGAAAAACGACCTCGTTTTTCTGCCCCATGAAGTCTTCCAGGCGTCCGACAAGCCACTGCCGGGCGTCTTCCCCATATCCTTGACCGGGGATCACACGCACCAGGAATTTGGTGTAATCTTTCTGAATAATCTGCATTTCCCGAACCAACGAGTCGTCCTTGATGATCCGGTTGGTGAAGGCCACGCCCGGCACCTTGCGGCCCGAGAGGCTGACGAACACCTCGGCGGTCCGTCCCTTGACCGGGGACAGCCGCGGCAGGCTGCTGCCGCAGGCGCAGGGCGTCTCGTCCAGGCTGGACAGATCGCCCGTGGCGTACCGCAGCATGGGCATGCCCACGTTCCACAGGTCCGAGATGACGATCTCCCCGCCGCCGATTTCGTCCCTGTCCTCAAGGACCTCGACGTACAGGCCGTAACTGTTGACGTGCATCCCGTCGTGGGCCCCGCATTCGGTGGCGACCCGGCCCGCCTCCCTCGACCCGTACCATTCGTGGACCTTTCTGCCGAAGGCCTTCTCGATGGTCGCGCGCGCGGAATCGGTCAGGGGCTCCGCCGTGCAGGTGATGGCCGGGACATCAATCCTGACGTCGTTCTCCAGCATGTACTCCGCGAGGATGCGCAGGGGGGTCGGATAGGCCTGGATCAGGGCCGGACGGGTTCGCTGCAATTGTTCGCAATAGCGCTGCAGCGTCTGGCCGTCCAGGGACTCGGTCGTGTAGAATTTGTTCCGTTGGACCAGGGCGTTCAAGAGCTTCCGCTTCAGCGAGACCTCGGCCGGGAAGTCCTGGCTCGCGCCCCACAGGAAGCCGCCCCGCATGCCCGGCATGAAGCCCACCCAACGGTCGAAGACCATGGTGGCCGCGTGGCGTCTCTGGACCGAGTCCCAGTCCATATGGATCTTCATGGGCGAGGCCGTGGTCCCGCCGGTCGCGGATTCGCGAAGGCCGTCGAGCGGAAAGCGTTTGTTGACGAGCCGCCCGCCCTGCTCCCTGATGATGTCCTTGGTCAGCAGCGGGATGCGTTTGAACTCCTCCCAGGTGAGGGTCGCCGGGTTCAGGCCGAGATCCGCGAACACCCCGGCGTAATACTCGGTGTTCTCCACGGCGTCGGCGGCCACGGCCCGTATCCGGCCGAGCTGGTATTCCCGGATTTCGGGCAGGGAACCGGCGATGACCCGGGAGACCTCCCGCATATAGGCGTAACGCTTGCTGCCCTCGTACCGTGCGTACAGCGGGGCGGCGACCCTTGAGGCAAAATAATCCATCAACTTCATGGCAACACATCCTCCCGTCGGGCTGACAGGCTCCTCCCGCGCGAATCCTAGGCGGAACGGGGTCTCAGCAATTCATCGTACAACGTCATGTAGCGTTCGGTTATCCTTTCCGGATTCTGCTCCGCAAAGAGCGCTTCCCGCCGCGCGGCAATCGCCTCCGGGTCATACTCGCCCCGTGCCATCCTGATAACCGATTCGGCGAGCGCCTGCACGTCGCCCGGCTGAAAAATGTATCCGGTTTTCCCGGACTCGATCAATTCTGCGCAGTTGCCCACATCGGTGCAGGCCACGGGCAGTCCCGAGGCCATGTACTCCAGCACCGCGCTGGGCTGGCTCTCGAAGTCGGAGCAGAGCACCGCGCTGTCCATGGCGCGCAGGATGCGCGGCACGTCGGAACGCGACCCCCAGAAGACGACGGCGTCTTCCAGTCCCCGGCGAGCGACCAGCTCCCGTATCTCCGCAGTCCCGTTCCCGTCTCCCACCAGATGGACGACCGCGTCGGGCACGGACTCCCGGACCAGAGGCAGAGCCTCGACCAGCAGGTCGAGCCGCTTGATGGGCCGGATGTTGGCCACGGCCACCACGGCATGGCCGCCTGCAGCCATGCCCAGGGATTCACGGCAGGCGGCCCGGTCCTCCCGCGCGGCCGAGCGGAACCGCTCGGGGTCGATGGCGTTCGGGACGACCAGGACGCGGGACGGGGCGGCGCCCTCCTTCTCCACCGTGGCCGCGGCCACCAGGCTGGAATTGGCCAGGAACCGGCCGGGGATGCGGTTGACCTGGCGGATAAAGAATCTCGACGCCCATCCTTCCCAGCGGTGGTCGCCGCGTCTGGACGTGACGATCGCCCTGACGCCCGCCAGACGGGCGGCGATCACGCCGATGTAGGAGGCGTCACGCAGGTAGGCGTGGACCACCGAGGGACGCTGTTCCCGGAGCCAACCGACCAGCCGCCCGAAGCTCCGGCAGCCGCCCAGGCTCTTCAGCGTTTGTATCCGGGGAGAAAACGTGGGGCAGCCTTCGAACGCCTCTATCCAGGACGTCGGCTGGAGCGCGCAGAGCACCGGCTCGTACCGCGTCCGGTCCAGGCTGAGGATCAGGTCCACCAATTGCTTCTCGGTGCCGGAATACGGGTTGACGATCCTGTCCGCGACAAAGACGATCTTCTCAGGCATGGCCCTGCTCCCGGCCGCGGCTTGCGCGGGCCTTTCCGGCTCCGGCGAAGAACTCCTTCAGAAACCCGATGCCCAGGCCGAAGTGAATGACGAAAAAGATGCCGGGCAGGTACCGCGCGTACCGCCATCCGGCCTCGCGGCAACTCGCGACGGTCTGGATCGCGACCAGCAGAGCGTAGGCCCCGAAGCCCAGGACCGCGGGCCACAGCGTCCAGGCGGGCAGCAGTCCGGCCGTCACGGCCACGGCCAGGCAGCAGGCGGCCAGGACCGCGCCAGCGAACACGGGCGGGACGAGCGTGTTCAGCGACAGCGTCTCCGGGTGCTTGCGCCAGAGGCGGCAGCGCCCTTCCCCGTAACGGCGCATCTGCCGATACAGACCGCCGAGGCTCTCGCGGGGATAATAGAGCACCGCGAGTTCTGGGCTCATGAAGGCCGTGAGCCCCGCCTTCTCCACCCGATAATTGAACTCCACGTCCTCGCAGGCGTCGAACAGCTCGTCCACGTACCCGACCGCGCCGAAGACCTCCTTGCGGTACATGGCGCCGTTGCTGACCGGACTGATGAAGCCCGCATGGTCGGAATAGATGAGCGAATCGCCGCCGTGCCCTATGCGCGCGGCACGGGCCAGGGCCACGGCCCGCTGGAACACGGAGATGCCCTCCGGGGCCAGGGGCTGGGCCCGCCCCAGGGCGTCGGCACCGCTCTTTTCGAAGGCGGCAGCGATATCGCGCAGCAAGGTCACGGACGGGATGGAGCAATGCCCGTCAATGACCACGAAATAGTCCCCGCGTCCGCTCTTGAAGCCCACGTTGCGGCCCGAACTGGAACGTCTCCCGGGGTTGTCCAGGAGCCTGACCGCAGGGTGCCCGGCAGCGATCTCCCGGACCGACTCGCGGGTCCGGTCCGTGGACCCGCCGTCGCAGACCAGGATCTCGTACGCCGCCTCCGGGTAGTCCTGGTGGATCAACTGCTCCAGGGTCTCGCCGATGAAGCGCTCCTCGTTGTAGACCGGGATGACGACAGTTATGAAAGGCAAGGTCTCCACGGCTACCGGTCCCCTATCGTTTTCAGGATCTTCGCCGGATTGCCGGCCACCACGACCCGGTCCCCGAAATCCTTGGCGACCACGGACCCGGCTCCGACCACCACCTGACTGCCCAGGTTGGACATGACGACGGACCCGTTGCCGATCCAGCAGTTCCGGCCGATGGAGATCTTCTCGAACTCGCCGCCCTGCTGTTGGATGGGAACATCCAATTGTTCGAAATTATGTTGCTTTTTCCCGCTCAGGAGCGAGACCTGGCTACCGATGGTCACATGGTCGCCCATGTCCACCATGCCGATGATGCAGTACGCCCCGATGTAGCAGCCGTGCCCAAAGGACGAGGCCCGGTGGGAATAATAAGAACCGAAACCGATCTCCCCGCGCGTGGAGCAGCGCTCCAGGGTCTGGGCGTAGTACGCCAGGCGCAGGAAGCTCCCGGTCAGGCCTGGAACCAGGGCCAGCAACTGCCCGAAAAACACGAACGATCGGTTGCCGCCCGCGACCTTGACCACCAGAATGGCGGGCAGGACAAGCAGAGTCGCCGCCAGCATGACCAGCTTTCTCGCCAGGCACCGCATCATCGCATCCCCCCATTTTTCACCAGGGAGCCGTACAGCTCCCGGTACAATTCGGCTTGGCGGGGATACGTGAAATCCCTGGAGACCATGTCCCTGCCAGCGGACCCCATCCGCTCGCGCAACGCTTCATCCCGGCCCAGGGACAGCAGGCGTACGGCCAGCCCCTCCACGTCCCCCACCTCAACGAGAAAACCGCTCTCCCCGTCGCGGACCAGCTCCGGGGTTCCGCCGACGCTTGTGGCCACCACGGGTGTGGAGCAGGCGAACGCCTCCAGGACCACGTTCGGCAATCCCTCGGTCAGGGAAGGGAGGGTGAAAATATCGGTGGCCTGCATGACCTCCACCATGTCCGACCAGAAGCCCGGCAGCAGGAAGCGCCCTTCCAGCCCGGCCTTGCGGCACTCCGCCTCCAACTCGCCGCGCAGGACGCCTTCTCCGAAGACCGCGAAATACACATTGTCCATCTCCGGCACGATCCGCTCCGCGGCCTGGAGCAGCATCCGCTGGTTCTTCTCCGGGCTGAGCCTTCCGGCCGTGGACACCAGGATGGCGTCGGCGGGGATGTCCAGCCGCGCCCGGACGTTGTTCGTCCCCAGACCGCACCAATTGCCGACATCAATGCAGTTGTGGATCACGGAGACCTTGTCGGCCCGTACCCCGCAGGCCAGAATCTTGCGCCGTTGCCCGTCCGACACCGCGACCACGTGATCCGCGAAATGCAGAAAGACCTTGTCCAGGAACTCGAAGAAACGGATCTTGAGACTCTCCATGGTCCACCCCCGGGAAACGGCGATGGTCGGGATGCCCAGCCGCCAGCAGGCCAGCCTGCCGAAGATGTTCCCCTTGTGCCCGTGGGTGACCAGCATGTCGGCCCCGGCCTCGCGCAGCACGCGGATGATCCGGGTGATGTTCTTCGGGCTGAACGGGGACATGACCGGCAGGGTCAGGCAGGAGAGTCCCTGCTCCTCGGCCCGGAGGCGCAGGTCGTTGGGACGACCCGGCTCCTCGTAGCAGACCAGGATCATCTCGTAGGCGTCGGACTCCATGCGCTTGAAATGCTCGAGAATCTGCCGCTCGGGCCCGCCCACGAAGTTCGAGTCCCGCAGATGGACGATGGTGACTTTATCCGGCACGGGCATGCTCCACTGCGGCGCTCCAGGCCGTGTCCAGGGTCCGGGCTATGGCGTCCCAGCCATAGGACCCGAGGACCTTTTCTCGGCCCGTGCGGGCCAGACCGGCATATTCGCCGCCCGCCCGGAGCACGTCCGTGACGGCCCGGGCGAACTCCCGGGGGTCGTCCCTGAGCAGGAGATGCTTCCCGTCGTCCAAGTCCAGCCCCTCCGCGCCCACGCGGGTGGACACGACCACCTTGGCCATGGCCAGCGCCTCCAGTATCTTCAGGCGCGAGCCGCCGCCGATGCGCAGCGGGACCACGTAGACCGAGGCGGCGTCGATGTATCCCCTGACGTCGTCCACGGTCCCGGTGACCACCACGCCGGGGACCTGCTCCCACTGGGCCCTGAGCCTGTCCGGCGGGCAACGTCCCACGACGTAGAACTCCGCGTTGGGCTCCTGCTCCCGAATCAGGGGAAAGATCTCTTCCACGAAGTGGGAGACGGCGTCCTGGTTCGGGCGCCAGTCCATGGACCCGGTAAAGACGATGTTGCCCAGCGCGGGTTCCTCGCCGCCGGGCTTGAAAAAGGTTTCGTCCACCCCGTTGGGCACGACGGTCACCCGCTCCGGGGCCGTGTACCGCCGAAAAAAATCCGCGTCGTTCTCGGACACGCAGACCACTTGGTCGTACCTGCCGGTCACCTCCCGCTCATAGGCGGCCATCTTTTTCCATTGCGGGTAGATATAGGCCTTTTTCAGCGGGTTGCGTTCGGTGTCGAAATACCGGCCCCAGATCTGGGACTCGACGTTGTGGGTGGACAGGACCGTGGGGAAATGGCCCAGCAGGGAGCGGATGTTCTCGGTGTATGGGGTCCATTCGCAGTGGACCAAGTCGATGCGCTCCCGCTCGACGATCTCGCCTATGCGCTGGATCATCCCCGGCGAATGGTGGCGGGAAACGAGGTAGGGTTTGGGAGAGGCCAGGTTCCACAGGAGTTCCATGTAAAACCGGAGCCCGGATTTGTCCGTGAAGGCCTTGTCCACGGGATGGCAGCGGATGTTGGGGCAATTCGGGAACACCTGGTCCTCGCCGTGGTAGACGTAATGGATCAGGTGATCGTCCTGCAGCCTGGACAACAGATTGTATGTTCGCAGACGCTTGCCCGTGTTGGGCGGGTAGGGGAAGTCTTCATCAATGACAAGGACATTCATCGCGCACTCTCCACCGTCATCGCCCGCTAGAGCGTCATTGCCGCCAAGACATCCTTTACCGGGGCGAATCGATATTTGCCAAGTAATTTCTGCAACTTTCCCCAGGTACGGCTCAAGTTGACATAATGCCGGAAGCGCGATTTGAGGCCGGCGCCGGATATCCTCGGCTGGTCCGGATCGATCTCCCAGGGGTGAAAATAGACCACGCCCGGCATCCCGTCGTCGAAGTTGATTCGGCGCAGGGCCCGATCGATCATCCCGAACGGGAGCAGCCGGAAATAGCCGCCGCCGGAAAACGGGAGGTCCAGCTTCCTGCCCAGGAACCGGAACGGATAGGTGGTAATGGGAAATTCCCTGATGCTCCCCTTCTCGCGCTCCACGAGGTAGGGAAAACGCGGCGAATTGGGGATGCCGTAGACGTCGTGGTAGATGGGGAACACGCTGGAATCGTAGGTGAACCCCTCGTCGATCAGAATGTCCCAGGCCCACATGGACTTGTGCGTCACCGAGTAGCTGGGCGCGCGGTAGCCGTGGACCGCCACCCCAGCGATGTCCTCGAGCATGCCCTTGGCCCGGTGGATGTCATCCCTGAACACCTCGGGCCCGATCTCGAAGACCAGTTGGTGGCCGTAACCGTGGCAGGCGAGCTCGTGCCCGGCTCCCACGATCCGGCGGATCAGGTCCGGGTCGCGCTCGGCCACCCAGCCCAGCGAAAAAAATGTGCTCTTGACGCCGAACTCGTCGAAGAGATCAAGCACTCGCCGGGTGTTGTCCCCGGCCCTGAACGGATAGGAATCCCAGTCCGCCGGGTCGATGACGCTCTTGAACGCGCCGACCTGGTAATAGTCCTCCACATCCACCGACATCGCGTTGACCAACAGGCCGCCATTGTCCGGCATCGTCGTTCCCATGCTCCTTCCTTTCCTCACCGGGACGTCCGCTCTGCCGCCATTTCGGCGAACAGCCGCTTCATGCCGTCAGCCGTCTTCTGCACATCATACCGTTCGACGGCCACGCCTTGGTACTCCCGGAACACGGCGCCGAGATCTTCAGCCATCAACCGGCGCATCGCCCCGGCCAACGCCTGCCAGTCCTCGGGCGGGAAGGTCAGGGCCGGAGTGTCGCGCACGACCTCGCGCAATCCGATGCAGGTCGAGGCGGCCAGAGGCTTTCCCGAAGCGAGGGTTTCGGCAGCCAACAGACCAAACGCCTCCCAGCGCGAGGGCATAAGCACCCCGTCGACCAGGTTCAGGACATCCCTCGGGTCGCTCCGGAAGGGAATCAACAGGAACCGATCCTCCAGGCCGGACTCCGCGATTTGCCTGCGGTACACGCCGATGTAATCCCCGGAGCCGCAACAGACCACGACGGACTTGCCGAGATCGCCCCGCTCCTTGATGTCGCGCACGGCCTTGATGACCAGATCCAGGCCCTTCTGGGGCATGAACCTTCCCAGAAATCCAAACAGGTAGGCGTCCCCATCCAGGCCCAATTCCCGGCGCAAGGCATCGGCATTCCCCTGGTAAGAGGCAAACCGCTCCGTATCGATGCCGTTGGCGACGACGACCTTCCTATTGCGGCTCCGCGCCAGTGACGGAACCTTTTCCAGGAGATGGGCCAGGATGTCCTCCCCCACGCCGTGGACAACGTCCACATGGGTGACCACCCAGCCGAGCAGCCATTTCTTGACCTTGCCCACGACCCCGGACAGGAAACGCTCCTCGACGATACCGTGGACGGTGAGCACATGCGGAACGCGACTGAGCCCCCCCCCGAGACAGGCGCTGCTGGCCGAAAGGAAACCGTGGCTGTGCAGGACGTCGTACCCGCCGCCGGCCAACTCGCGGCGCACGGCCCGGGCCAGGCCCAGGGCGCTGTTGTCGCACTGCACCAACCGGCCGCCATAGGCCTCGACGTCCTCGCGCAGGGCGTCGTTCTCCGGCCCGGTGCTGGCAACGAGCGTCACGTCCGCGTCGCTCCCCAGGCGGGAATAGACGTAGCGCATGTACGTGCGAATGCCGCCCAGAGGGAGACGCGAAACGGCAAGGATCCTCATGCGCTACTCGGCCCCGAGGGTGAATTGGTGGACCTCCGGGCCCGGCAGAGGATACTTCCTCTCCTCCTGACCGTGGCGCAATACGAGTTCCCAGCCGTCGGGGGCCATATCATAGAGCTTCCGCTGGGGCCCCTTCCCCTTGAGGTAGTTCGTCAACAGCCTCTCGGGCACGATGAAATCCGTCCAATCGCCGCAGACGAGAGGACTGCTCCAGACATCCTCCCCCCGCTGGTCCCGCATGGACAGGACATACTCGTTGTCGCCCTGCCCGGAGCAGGGGGCCTGGACCGACAGGGTCCGGCAATAGGCCAACTCCTTCAGCGGGAGACTGATGTTGTCGTAATCGAAATCGTCCTTGGACGCGCCGTCCAGGTACTCGTTGTCCAGGAATCTCGCCGTGGAGATGAACTCCTTGTATTCGGAGCGAATCGTGTGGTAGTTCTCGCTGCCTTCCAGCCTGATGATGGTGTTCTTCTTGAACAACGGGAACCCGTTGCTCCAGGAATAGAGATCGCCCAGCAATATGTTGCCCCAACTGCTGGCGATGACGTTGTTCTCGAAGATCAGGTCGGGCGATTCATTGGAAAAGACCACGGCCACCGCGGCGCACTTCCCGCCATGGCCCTTGTTGACCCCGACGATGATGTTGTGGTGGAAGACGGCCTTTTGCCCCTTGCCCAGGCCGACGAACAGGGCGCGTCCCCAACTGTCCGACTCCAGGTGCTTCCTGGATATGGCGGAAAAGACCCCGGCCTCGGCCCTGACAATGAACGTATTTCCGTAGAACTCAAGCTTGTCCGAGTACGTCCAGTCCGCCAAACCGAAGCGCACGCAGCACGCTCCCGGAGAGACATATTCCTTCCCGGTTCTGGTATTCTGCACATCCACATAGTTGGAATACACCTTGACGCCCACGCCGGGCCAGATGCCGGTGGGGTTCACTCCCCGGCCTATTACCTTGTTGTGGTGCGCGATGCCGTTCGGAATGGAGATGGCTGTCGAGTTGGCCACCCGGCTGTCCAAGGTGATCTCGTTGTTGTGCACGTCGCAATTGGTCGACCGGTGGCACCGGATTCCCAACTGACGGGCATTGATGATCCTGTTGTGCCGGACTTTGGGGTTTTCGCCGGCGAGATAGACTGCGGCTACACCCGCATGCCTGTTGGTGACGCTGGTTCCCTCGTCGACAACCGTATTATGGTGGAAATCAAGGTCGTCCCCGTGTTCGGCGACATGGACGCCGGACAGGTCCGCGCCATGGTAGACCAGGGTCAATCCGGCAAACTCCGCACCCCTGAAGGATTTGGTTCGGACGGGGTTGGCCCCCCGGCCATAGGCGTTCCCGTTCCCGCCCGCGCTCCCCTGCCGGATGGTCCCGTTGATCAGAACGATATCCCGCATATTCCACTTGCTGAAGGCAACGCCGACACCGTCGGCCTGCTTCTCGTTGTACGTCAACGTGTGCCCGTTCAGATTGAGGGTCACATGCGCCCCCTCCACGGAAAAGCCCGCTCCGTCCGCGACGATATCTTGAATGAGAACGTATTCCGTATCTCCCTCGGTCAACCGACCCGGCGCGGAGATTTCAACACGCTTGGCCCTCTTGGGCCCCGTTATGACCTTTTGGGCTTCCGCATACTCCCCGTTTTCCCTGGCCACGGAAATACCCGGGTCATCGAACTCCCACTGCAGGATCTTGTCGAGAGATGCGGCATAGACGGCATTGGGAACGATAAGAATCAATATCATACATAGAGTTTTCATCACGACGCATCACCTTGGGTTACCATGTATCTGTATATGTTTTCGTATTTATGCATGATCCAGGAACCGACTGCGGCCAAGTAGACGACATACACCCAATGATAGCGCAACATATTATGTCCCGACATGCCCCCCAAAAACAATAGAATGATCAGTTGCTTGGTGGCTGTACCCATCTTGGCGACGAAATCCACGACGACCGCCTCATTCTCCATCTCCGATTGCTGCCTGAATAGTTCCCTCAAACGGCTCCCCATGGATGCGATCCAATTCGCCCTGAAATAGCAGATTATGAAAAGAAGCGTGAACGGTATGGTCCCCAGCAAGCCGGTATCCGACAAGATCTGTCCGATCAGGTTGTGCGCCTGGAACCCTCTGTGTTCATCTCCCCATGTGTATATCAAATTGCCCGGCCCTACTCCAAACATAATATTTTCTTTGAAGACATCGATACCGTGCAGGAGTCCTTCAATTCGCCCCATGGCCGACTCCCTGGCGCGTTCCGGGTCCGGCGCGACACTGGGATCTATCAGGGAATAATAGCGGTTCTGCATTTCCTCCGGGATCGCATGCCAGACAACCACAAAGGCCAGCAATGCGAGGAAAATGTACAGGAACTTTTTCTTGCTCTTCATGAAAAGCAGACCCACAAAAGCCAGGCATTGGACAAAGCCTCCCCGGGATCCCGTAAGGAAAAGGCAAAGGAGCGACAAGGGGGCATATCCATACAATATGTAACGTATTTTTTTTTTGATGATATCCGTTTTCAGGAGAACCCATAACGTCGGGTATGAGAGGACAATCGTCGTAGCGAATGAGTTCGATTGCCCCATCGTAATATCATAACCGAGCATTCTGTGCATGCCCATTCTATATTCGAAACGACCGCCAAGATATTCCCGGAACGACATCAGAACGTATATTGCGGTCACGATCATCATGGCCTGAGTTATCTTTATGTATCCCTCTTCATCATGCATGGTGAAGAGCATCAAGACAAAAACAAGTGATCCAACCGTGTATGAGTACACGACAATATAGGAATTATCAAAATTGATGCCGACAAAAGCACATACCCAAAGCGCCATCAAATACATAAAGTAAAATACTACGATAGAATCCATCTTAATCTTTTTTCGCTTATATAGCGCAAACGCAATCAGCGTAAAAATCAGATAGATTCTTTCTATATGAATTTCACCAAGGAATAGATAGTGCTCATACGGACGGACGATAAGAAGGAAAAGTCCTCCAGCCAGCATATATAACATAATCACCCTTTTGAATTCACATTCTGTCGCGGAACAGGTTCCCGCCGAACCCTGCCGATTCAGTGGCGCATCGCATACGGCGCATAAGGTGCAGTCACCAGGATTATCGATATAAAATCATGGCGGAGGCTGGGCCGCAATCTCATTTTCATGGCTGTTGAGGCAATATTCCGGTAATGCCGTCGACGACACCAGGACGATAGAGACCGGATTGTCCTTCTCGGCGGCACCATATCGGCAGTCCTTGTCGGCGTAGCGGGCCCCGGATGTCACCTGGAGACCAGGCAACCTCCCGGAATTCTCGACTTCCGTCCGATCACGCATCGGCATCATTCGAGTTCCGGCCAGACCGCCGGAACGGCAAACCGGCCCCTTAACCACTTCCAATTAACATATTTTAATTAATTATCCTGTCAACCTGAAAGGAGACCGACGGACTCCGAGGATCAGCTCCCACGCCGCACCATCTCACCACTTCACGGGAATAGACAACGTCAATATTGGCGGTCAAACAGGGAACGCCATGGTCAACGACCGGAAACCAAGCCATCCTGCCGATCTCCCGTCCCGGAGTACTTCATCGTAAAAAAACGGCGTGCGGGATCGACGCCCCCTCCCCAGCAACTAGGCAACACTTCGAACCGGAAGATCTCGGCGAGAAATACGGCCGCGCGCAGCAAAGCGATGGAGCTCTTCGGCGGCGTTCGAGGCCGTGAATACACCAAGGGGAAAGCCTAAAGGATGACAGCCGTAACAAGCAGGTCCATCCCGCCGCCACGGATCGAGGGTTGTGAGGGCGGCGGCCGGGAAACATCTCTGGCCGCCTTTCGAGGTTCGGGAATATAGGGCGAGCTTACGCCCAGATCTTTTCTGGCATGTAGGGATGGGTGCCTTCGATGACCGGGAGGCCGGACTTGGCCTGGATCTTGGTGACGACGTCGTCGGCGTGGGCGCAGTGGTCGGACAGGCACGGGCCGATGTGGATCACGGTGGGCTGCTCCTTCAGGGGCACGTTCCAGAGCTTGACCTGGGCCAGGCGCTGGACGATGGACGCGCCGGGGCAGCCGCCGCAGTTGAGGATGCCCAGGACCTCGGCCTCTTGGCCCTTGTAGCGCTCGAACTGGCCCTCGCGCCGGTTGAAGGCCACCAGGCAGCGGGAACAGCCGATGCAGACGTCGTCCATGGTGTTTCGGCACCCGATGATGAGAATTTTTTCCATGCGCACCTCCTGTGGGTAGTTGTACCTCCCCCTTGTCTTATTTGAACGAATGCGTCAATGTTCATATAACGCCGGAGCCGATTCGGGAAAGGACACCTTTTTTCGCCATACCGTTTTTGACTCAGCCACTTGTTGGGAATATGAATAAATATTTCAGGAGCCATTCGGTAAAGAGTCACCAATCAGCACTGCATTTTCTTAAAACAAAAATAGTCACCTAGAACCTCAAGAGGAGGCAATGCCATGAGCGACAAGACCCCGATGTACTTTTACATAAAGAGCGCGGTATACAGCGATTACGCGATAGTCGCCGGAGACAAGGCGGACAACCACGTGTATTTTCAAAAGCCCGACGGGCGCGAAAACGCCCAGTGGTGTTTCAAGGATGTTGGCAACGGGACCTATACCATCTGCGACAAATTGCACCAACGCTGTCTCGCGGCGGGAGAGTCGGCCGACAACCATCTATACCACCAGTCCGATACAAACAGGCTCATGGCCAAGTGGGAGGCCGCCATCAAGGAACTGGACGGACTGCGCGGCCTGGCTCTCATCGACTGCTTCCATCACTTTACCATCGCCAGCCCTATCAAGAATGATGGACACGTTTATCACCAGGACCTCAACAACGATAAACTGTTGCAGCACCCTTACCAGGGGGACACGCCGATACACCGCGAATGCATGATCTGGGAGCTCGAACCGGTTGCCCCGGTCGCGGAAGGACTTGATATCCCCAACTGTTATGCCTGCTTTGCGGGAAAGACCGAGGTAAAGGTGGGTACACCGGTGTACGGTACCCCCTCTGAAATTTTCGGCGCTGAGCAGACAGTAGACAACAGCAGCGCCATAAGCGGTACGTCCACGGTGGAACTGAAGGACTCGCTGACCATCAGCAGTACTATCGAATTCAGCGAAGCCGTCAGCAAGTCCCAGGCAGAAGATATTGCCTGGAATGCCGGCCTGGCGCTGGGCTTAAGCGGCGATACTTTCAAGGGGAAAGCGAGTGGTGGCTACTCGCACACCACAAAGCAGGAAAAGAGCTTTTCTCAGGAGACATCCACTTCCCACACCCTGTCCGAGACACGGGAATACTCGACAAAAGGTGATTTCAATTTCGGTGCCCATTCCGCATTCCGTGTTCGACTGGCCGTAACACTGCGGCCCGTAACGGTACCTTTCACCGTTTCCATCACCTTACCCCTGGCTCAGGGGAAGACCCTTTCACACACGATACAAGGGACATACAAGGCTCAGGAATTCATGAAAACCGATATGAAGATCGAGTAGCCGAATACGTTCCAACCACCAGAACCAATGGGCGGCCCCGGAGTACTTCCGGCGGCCGTCCATTGCTTTCATTGAGGCGAAGATGTGCAACTATGTGCAATGCTTGAAACAGATCGCAAGTTGTGGTGGACTGCCTAGCATGTCGGTGCTAGGTTTCACCCCCGGCAAGATTGGAGGTCTTCCATGTTCAGTTTATTCACCAATTATAAAAAAGCGGCCATGAAGTTTCTCTCCCAGCATCAGGTTGGTCAGAGGCTCTTCTCCACCGGCGACGGCGGCCGAAAGATGCGTTTTCTGCGCGAAAAAGGCTATGTGGTCTCCGAGCGCGTCTCGGAAAACCGCTGGGTCCACGAAATCGTGAAAAAGCCCTAACCCCACGTCCTTCCGGCGGGCGGGGCCGCCCCCTCGGCCGGACCCGCCCCCCCCTTTCCCGAACCGCCCCCGCGACGACCGGACGTCCCTTCCTCAGGAGGGGATTCTTTCCTCTCGCCTCCGTCCCGGACCTCCATTCCACTTTTTTCCGTGCCGGTATAGGGCATGTGAATTATCACGCAAACCCTTTGTCGGTTCTGGCTTCGGACCGCCTCCTGATAATGATTTTCAAATAACCTACTCAACTGGTTCCCCTTTTGCTTCAGGTTGTTGCGCAGATTTTAAGAACAGTTCCCACCTTGAACTTTCTGCTTGACGTATCCATGACATCTAACATACCGGGCAGGTAGGTATTAAAACCTCGTGGTTGAGTAGGTATTTTAACCCACTCAACCGGGAGGAGTTTAAGACCGGATTTTCGCGCGGCCGCAGATGCCGCGTTTGGGGGGCCGGAGGTACCCGGAAACGGGACCAGGGGAACGGGCCGAAGAGGCCGGTTCATTGCCATCAACGCTTTTGAGAAAGGGATCGACACATGGCAAACGGTAAACGGATACTGCGATTGACTGCCATCGTGATCGCGCTGGCCGGCGTGCTCGGCTTCCAGTTGGAAGCCATGGGCATGTTCGATGCGGCGAGCGAGGCCGCCGGGAAACCGGACGTGATCATGATCGACACCATCGCCAAGCTGGAGTCACTCGAACAACCCGCGGTCGTGTTCCGCCACGATCTGCACACCAAGGCCCTGAAGGATCAGGGCATGAGCTGCGAATCCTGCCACAAGAAGGACGCCAAGGGTACGCTGACCCTGTCCTTCGACCGGCTGGAGGGCGAGGACCGGGCAGGGATGTCCGCCTCCGGGCTCAAGGACATGTATCACAACGGCTGCATCTCCTGTCACGTCAAGACCGAGGAGAAGGGCTTCAAGACCGGCCCCAAGACCGGCGAATGCCGCAGCTGTCACCAGGAACGGCCCGAGGCCGCCGACCGCGTCCCGGCGGGCATGGACAACATGCTCCACTTCGTCCACTGGGATTCCAAGGTCATCCCGGCCGATGCGGGCAAGGACACCAACTGCGGCGCCTGCCACAAGAAGGCGGGCGAAGAGGACAGCTGGCGTTTCTCCGAAGCGGCCAAGACCGAGCCCCTCAAGGACGTCTTTCACAACCAGTGCGTGACCTGCCATGAGAGCCTGATCGAAAAGAAGGCCGACCGCTCCGGCCCGGTGCAGTGTGCCGGTTGCCACGGCGAGAAGGAAACCGCCGAGCGCGCGGTAGAGCTGGCCAAGAACCTGAAGGCCATGAGCGGCACCCTGCCGCGCCTGCCGCGCAAGCAGCCCGACGCCGTGCTCCTGGCCCCCGAGGTCAAGCCCGACGCCGCCGACCAGAAGCCCACGGGCATGGCCCCGGTGGCCTTCGACCACAAGCTGCACGAGGCCCAGGTCGATTCCTGCCTGACCTGCCACAAGGACGGCGTCAACGCCAAGCTGAACGCCTCCTATGAGGCCCTGCACGACGTGAACGACTCGGCCACCTGCGTGGGCTGCCACGTCCAGGCCCAGAAGAAGCCCCAGTGCGCGGGCTGCCACGACGCCCGTCCGGCCGCCAAGGTCCTGTCCCAAGACTCCTGCGCCACCTGCCACAACGTCGGCGTCGGTCAAAAGACCGGCATGATGTCGATGATGGCGAGCGCGCCCGTGAACCCGGCCGCCATGAGCAAGGAAGAGAAGCAGGCCGAGGCCGCCAGGGTCATCGCGGACCGTCCGCAGACCCAGGCCATGGTCGCGGAAAAGGACATCCCGGAGTTCGTGACCATCGGCGCGCTGGCCGACCAGTACCGTCCGAGCAAGATGCCCCACCGCAAGATCGTCATGGCCCTGTACAAGGGCATGCAGGGCGACAAGCTGGCCGCCACCTTCCACGCGACCCCCGAGGCCGTGTGCGCCGGTTGCCACCACAACGCCCCGGCCACCCTGACGCCGCCCAAGTGCGCCTCCTGCCACGGCAAGCCCTTCGAGACCGAAGGCAAGCCGGGCCTGAAGGCCGCCTACCACGGGCAGTGCATGACGTGCCACAAGGAAATGAAGCTCGAAAAGCCCGCCGCCACCAACTGCGTCGCGTGCCACGAGAAGAAAACCAACTAGCCGAAGGAGACATTGATGTTACGCAGAACCTTCCTCGGATTGTTGGGTGCCGCGGGCGCGAGCGCAGCGCTGGTCAAGCCGACCCAGGCCGGAAACAAGCACTTCGGCCCGCACCCCGACACCCACGGCGTGCTCTTTGACGCGACCCGCTGCATCGGCTGCCGCCAGTGCGAGCTGGCCTGCAACGAGGTCAACGAGCTGCCCGCACCCGAAAAACCGTTCGACGATCTGACCGTGCTCGACACCGAGCGCCGGACCGACGAAAAGACCTTTACCGTGGTCAACAAGTACCAGACCTCCCTGGGTCCGGTCTTCCGCAAGAACCAGTGCAACCACTGCCTGGAGCCGGCCTGCGCCTCGGCCTGCTTCGTGCGGGCTTTCAAGAAGGAGCCCAACGGCGCGGTGACCTACGACGCCTCCGTGTGCGTCGGCTGCCGCTACTGCATGGTGGCCTGCCCGTTCTCGATCCCGGCATACGAATACAACGAACCGCTGACCCCCCGGGTCCGCAAGTGCACCATGTGCTACCCCCGCCTCATGGAGGGCAAGCTCCCCGGCTGCGTGGAGAAGTGTCCCAAGGAGGCGCTGACCTTCGGCCTGCGCACGGACCTGATCCAGATCGCCCGCAAGCGCATCGAGACCTACCCCGACCGCTACGTGGACCACATCTACGGCGAGCACGAGATGGGCGGCACCAGCTGGATGTACCTGTCCGGCACGCCCTTCCATGAGATCGGCATGCGCGAGGACCTGGGCACCGTCTCGGCTCCCGAGCTGACCGCCGGTCCCCTGGCCGCCGTGCCCATGGTGGTCGGCCTGTGGCCCGTGCTGCTGGGCGGCATCTACGCCGTGAGCAAGCGCAACGCCAAGGTCGCCAACGACGAGCGCGTCAAGGCCGTCAAGGACGCCCTGACCAGGGCGGGCGAAGAGGCCGAGAAGAAGCTTCACGAGGAGCTGGGCAAGGCCGAGCAGGCCAGCCAGCGGCGCATCGAGGTCGAGGTCAAGAAGGCCGTCGAAGAGGCGCTCGCTCCCAAGGAAGAGGACGCCGGAAGCAACGAGGAGGAGTCCTAGATGTCTGTCGAAACCACTGCGGTCGCGAAGAAGTCCCTCTTCACGCCGTTCAATCTTATCGCTGCGGTCATTCTCGTCGCCGGACTGGTGGTCACGGTGATGCGCTTCACCGGCGGCCTGGGCGCCGTCACCAACCTTGACCAGAACAACCCGTGGGGCATCTGGATCGGCTTCGACCTGATGTGCGGCGTGGCGCTGGCCGCGGGCGGGTACACCACCTCCGCCGCCTGCTACCTCTTCGGACTGAAAAAATACCACGCCGGGGTCCGCCCGGCCATCCTGACCGCCTTTTTGGGCTACGCCCTGGTGGTCTTCGCCCTGGGCTACGACGTCGGCCGTCCCTGGCGGCTGCCCTACCCCATCTTCGTCCAGCAGGGCACCACGTCCCTGCTCTTCGAGGTGGGTCTGTGCGTCATGCTCTACCTGACCGTGCTGTTCATCGAGTTCACGCCCGCCCTGTTCGAGTGGCTGGGCCTGAGGAAGATCCGCAACATCGTGGTCAAGATGACCCTGGCCCTGACCATCCTGGGCGTGGTGCTGTCCACGCTGCACCAGTCTTCCCTGGGCGCGCTGTTCACCATCGCCCCCTCGAAGCTGCACCCGCTGTGGTACTCCCAGTACCTCCCGGTGTTCTTCTTCGTGTCGAGCATCTGCGCGGGCATGTCCATGGTCATCTTCGAGGGCACCCTCTCCCACAAGCCCATGCACCACTTGATGGACAAGGAGTACCTGGACAACCACGACGGCCTGATCCTGGGTTTCGGCAAGGCCGCTTCCCTCGTGCTGTTCGGGTACTTCGCCATCAAGCTCATCGGCCTGGCCTACGACAACAACTGGCACTACCTGGCCACCGGCTACGGCGCCTGGTACCTGGTCGAGATGCTCGGTTTCGTGGCCCTGCCGTCCTTCCTGTACGCCGTGGGCGTGCGGGACAGAAACCTGACCGTGATCCGCTGGGCCGCCGGACTGACCGTGCTCGGCATCATCGTCAACCGGTTCAACATCTCCATGGTCGCCTTCAACTGGCAGCTCCCGGCCGCGCAGCGGTACTTCCCGAGCTGGGGCGAGATCACCATCTCCCTGTTCGTGGTGACCATCGGCGTGCTGGTCTTCCGGTTCATCTGCACCAGGATGCCCATCTTCTACGCGCATCCCGACTACAAGGGCGAACACTAGGAGGTTGCCATGGAATTCTACACGCTTCAAGACTACTACACGTTCACCAAGGGAACCATATACCTGATCATGGGCGGCATCCTCGTGGCGGCGACCCTGTACTGGCGCTTCCTGATGGGCGGCAACAAAAAGGACGACTAGCCGCTAAGGCCATCGTTTAAAAATTAACGATATGACTATCAAGGAGAAGCGGAAATGTACGATTTCCTGACCGGGCCCATGCTCTGGCTGACGTTTGTCGTCAGCTTCGGCGGCCTGCTCGTTCGCGCCGTGATGTATGTCAGGGGCCTCAGCTGGCAGCTCGACCGCGTGGCGTACCGTCCCAATATGAAATACGGCATCCGGGGGGGCATCCGCTCCATCGTGGCCTTCATCATTCCGTTCAAGGCCCGGCTGTGGCGGACCCGCCCCGGCTTCACCCTCATCTTCTTCGCCTTCCACATCGGGCTGCTGGTCACCCCGATCTTCCTGGAAGCGCACAACGTGATGTTCCGGAACGCCTTCGGCTTCAGCCTGCCCGCCCTGCCCACCGGGGTGGCGGACGGCCTGGCCTGGGTCTGCCTGGTGGGCGGCCTGTTCCTGATCCTCAGGCGCATCGCCTTCCCCGAGGTGCGGATCATCACCACCTTCTACGACTACCTGCTGCTGGTCATCTCGGTGATGCCGTTCATCACCGGCCTGATCGCCCGGTACGAGATGGGGGACTACAACTTCTGGCTGGCCGCCCACATCCTGAGCGGCGAAATCTGGCTCCTGGCCCTGCCCTTCACCAAGCTCAGCCACGTGGTGCTGTTCTTCATGTCCCGCATGCAGCTGGGCATGGACTACGGCATCAAGCGCGGCGGCATGAAGGGCACGGACATGGCCTGGTAACCGGGCTTTAGCCATACATCACGGAGAACCGAAATGCCTGAAGGTAAATTCTGCAATAAGACGCCGATCACCACCGACGAACAGCTCAAAGCGACCCTCGGTGACAAGGGCGGCAAGCAATACTACGAAGAAATGAACCACCTGGACGTGGACTCGGACAAGCTCTGGGCCACCATCCAGAAGACCATGAAGTCCAGGACCAAGACCTGGCTCGAAATCTGCGCCCACTGCGGGCTGTGCGCCGAGTCCTGCTTCCTGTACCAGGTCAACGGCCGGGTGCCCGAACAGGTCCCGTCCTACAAGATCCAGTCCACCCTCGGGGTGATGGTCAAGAAGAAGGGCAAGGTCGACAACGCCTTCATGCAGATGTGTATGGAGACCGCCTGGTCCAAGTGCACCTGCTGCAACCGCTGCGGCATGTACTGCCCGCACGGCATCGACATGGGCGTCATGTTCAGCTACCTGCGCGGCCTGCTCTACTCCCAGGGCTTCGTGCCGTGGGAGCTCAAGATCGGCTCCGGCATGCACCGCGTGTACCGCGCCCAGATGGACGTGACCACCGAGGACTGGGTCGAGACCTGCGAGTGGATGGCCGAGGAGAACGAAGAGGATTGGCCGGGTCTTGAGATTCCCGTCGACAAGGAAGGCGCGGACATCATGTACACCTGCAACGCCCGCGAGCCCAAGCACTACCCCGAGGACATCGCCGAGGCGGCCATCCTCTTCCACGTGGCGGGCGAGAACTGGACCGTGCCCTCCGAGGGCTGGGAGCAGACCTCCCTGTCCATGTTCGCCGGCGACTGGGAGTGCTGCAAGGACAACGTCCTGAACGTCTACGCCGCGCTCGAGCGCCTCAAGCCCAAACGGGCCATCGGCACCGAATGCGGCCACGCGCACCGCGCCACGGTCATCGAGGGCCCCTACTGGGCGGGCCGTCCCGACGGACAGCCGCCGGTCCCCTACATCCACTACGTGGAGTGGCTGGCCGAGGCCCTGCGCACCGGCAAGCTCAAGATCGACCCGACCAAGCGGATCAAGGAACCGGTCACCCTGCAGGACTCCTGCAACTACGTGCGCAACCAGGGGCTGAAGGACGTCACCCGCGAGATCCTCAGCTACATCGTGGAGCCCGGCTACTTCGTGGAGATGGCCCCGAACAAGGAGCACAACTACTGCTGCGGCGGCGGTGGCGGATTCAACGGCATCGGCAAGTACCGCGAGCAGCGCAACGTGGCCCTGCGCAAGAAGATGGAGCAGATTCTCGACACCGGCTGCAAGCTGGTCATCGCGCCCTGCCACAACTGCTGGGACGCCATCCGCGACCTGGAGGAAGAGTACAAGATCGGCATCCGCTGGTCCTTCCTCAAGCCCCTGGTCATCAAGATGCTCGACGTGCCCGAGCACCTGCGCCCCACCGAGGAATAACCCGGAGACCGTGTAACCAAAGGACGAGGTGATCTATGTTCAAGAAGATTCTACTGGCGACCAGCGGTGCTCCGTCCACCTTCGGCGCCGCGCGGGTGGCCTTCGACATGGCCAAACGCTACGGAGCCGAGGTGGTGGTGTTCAACGTCATGGGCGTGCCCACCAAGGCCTTCTCGCAGGTCGTCAACGACGTGCGCACCGGTGAGGAGATCGAGGTCGACGACGAATACCGCGCCTGGGTGGAGGAGGAACTCAAATCCACCTTCGAGAAGCAGATCGAGTCGGTCGAGTACGCCAAGATCGTGACCACCACGGGCGTGCCCAGCCGCGAGATCCTGCGCGCCGCCCGGGCCGAGGACGCGGACCTGATCGTCATGGGCGCGAGCTCCGGCGACTCTTCCGCCTACCGCAAGGGCTACCCCGGCTCCACGCTCCAGCGCGTGGCCAAGGCCGCCCGCTGCCCGGTGATGACCGTGCACCGCGAGACCGCCTCCTACTGGGGCGGGTTCGGCAACATCGTGTTCGCCACCGACTTCTCCAAGCAGGCGGAGAACGCCTTCAAGTTCGCCCTCAATTCGGCCAGGGAGCTTAACTGCGACCTGACCCTGTTCCATGCCCTGGACATCAGCGGCAAGGTTCTGGACCAGAACGATATCGAGGACAAGCTCATCGCCGCCAGGGCCCGCATCCGCGAGACCTACGGCCCGCTCATGGGCGACTTCAAGGACTTCGACATCGAAGTCTGGGAAGGCGTGCCCTACGTGGAAATAGTCAAGATCGCCCGCGAGCGGTCCGCCGACCTCATCGTCCTGGCGCACCACTCCCGCGAGCTCGACCCGGAACTGGCGTCCATCGGTTCCACCCTGGAGCAGGTCATCCTGCGCGCCGGGTGCCCGGTGGTCAGCGTGAGCAAGCCGGACAAGGTATAGAGAGCAGAGCGGCGCGTCCGGCTGTGCCGGGCGCGCCTTGAGAAATATAAATGCCGCAGCCGGCCTTGGCGGGAGCGGCTGCGGCAAATCAAGAATCAAGCGAATTGATTCGTGAGTACCAGGAGGAACGTTATGTCCAAGAAGATTCTCATAGTCGACGACGACCAGGAAATCCGTTCGTATCTGTCCGAACTGTTCGGCGACAACGGGTATGAAACCGTGACCGCCAACGACGGCGCCGAGGCCGTGGAGATCGCCAAGACCGAATTGCCCGACCTGATCACCCTGGACCTGGAAATGCCCAACGAATGGGGCCCGAGGTTCTACCGCAAGATCAGCCAGGACGACGCCCTCAAGCGTACGCCGGTGGTGGTCATCAGCGGGCTCAACGCGATCAAGTACGCTATTCCCAAGGCGATCGCAAGTCTTACCAAGCCTTTTGAGCCCGCTCAGCTGCTGAAGATCGTCAAGGACGCCATCGGCTAGCGGCCCCACGGGTTGGTTTTTTACCGGCCCGCGGATCGGCGTCGATTCGCGGGCCGAATTTTCCGACTTGAACTCGCGCGCGGGTTGAGTATACGTTGCAGGCGTTGCGGGGGTACCCCCGCCACTTGAAACCAGGTTGAGCTCATGCCAAAGAAAATCATGGTGGTGGACGACGATCCGGACATCGTCGATTACCTCATCAGCGTATTCGAAGACCACGGATACGACACCTGCCGCGCTTCCGACGGGATCTCCGCCTATGAGGTGGCCATGGCCGAAAAGCCGGACCTCATCACGCTGGACATCGAAATGCCCCACGAGTGGGGACCGCGTTTCTACCGTCGGCTTACCAGTGAGAAGGAATTCTCCGACATTCCGGTGATCGTCATCAGCGGGCTGTCGGGAATCCATCTGGCCATTCGGCGGGCCGTGGCGACCATCAAGAAGCCCTTCGACCCGGCGGATGTGATCCAGATCGTACGAGAGGCGCTGGGCGAATAGCCCGGCCCGGCAATCCTGGACTGAAGAGAGAGCGCGCAGGGAAGCGGCCGCCCGGGCGGCCGGCGGCGGGACTCTCCCGGAGGGTGTGATGGATTTCAAACGACTGTTGCTCGTGGATGACGAGGAAGGCGTCCGACGTTTCCTCGGCCTCTCGCTGATGGACCTGGGCTACGAAGTGCAAACCGCCGCCAACGGCAGGGAGGCCCTTGAGGTCTTCGACGCCTTCCGGCCCAACATCGTCTTCACCGACATCAAGATGCCCGTCATGGACGGCATCGACCTGCTCAAGGCCATCAAGGAGCGCTCCCCGGACACCGAGGTGGTCATGATCACCGGCCACGGGGACATGGACCTGGCCATCGAATCCCTCAAGTTCGACGCCTCGGACTTCATCACCAAGCCGATCAACAACGACGTCCTCGAGGTCTCGCTCGAACGCGCCCGCGAGCGCTACAGCATGAAGCTGCAGCTACGGGAGTACACCGAGAACCTGGAAAAGCTGGTCGAGGAGAAGACCGACCGCATCGTCGAGCTGGAGCGCCAGAACGCCGCCTGCCAGGTGGTCCAGGGGCTGTCCTCGGCCCTGTCCGACGCGGCCCAGGAGGTGGAGACCGGCTACGGCGTGTTCAACGAGTTGCCCTGCCTGGTGTCCATCCACAACCGCTACCTCGAGATCGTGGCCCACAACCGCCTGTTCGAGGAGCGCCTGGGCAACCAGGTGGGCAACAACAGTTTCGACATCTACTCCGACCGCACCTCGCCGGGCAACGCCTGCCCGGTGCAGCGCACCTTCGAGACGGGCAAGGGCCAGCGCAGCAAGGAGAATTTCCTGACCAAGGATGGCGAGGAGATCCCGGTCACGGTGTACACTGCGCCCCTGCCGAACAAGGACGGCGAGATCGAGCTGGTCCTGGACATCTCCGTGGACATGACCGAGCTCAAGCGCCTCCAGGACGAACTGTACACCACCCAATACAAATATCAGCGCCTGTTCGACGAGGCCCCCTGCTACATCACCGTGCAGGACGCGGACCTGAACATCGTCGAGGCCAACCGGCTGTTCAAGCGGGACTTCGGCGAGGTCGAGGGGCACTTCTGCTTCGAGGCCTACAAGCACCGCAACGAGCCGTGCGAGGGGTGCCTGGTGGACAAGACCCTGCTGGACGGCGAATCGCGGCAGCGCGAGACCGTGGTGACCACGCTGACCGGCGAGCAGAAACACATGCTCGTCCAGGCCGCGCCCCTGCACGACGCCTCGGGCCGCATCTTCCAGGCCATGGAATTGTCCACGGACATCACCGAGATCCGCAGGCTCCAGGACCACCTGACCTCGCTGGGCATCATGCTCGGGTCCATGTCCCACGGCGTCAAGGGCATGCTGACCTCGCTGGACGGCGGCATCTACCGGCTGGAATCGGGCCTGAAGAAGGGCGACAACGAGCGCGTGGAAGCGGCCACCAGGACGCTCAAGTCCATGATCGGCCGGGTCAAGAAGATGGTCCTGGACATCCTCTACTACGCCAAGTCCCGCGAGCTCGAGACCGAGGCCGTGGACGCGTCCAGGTTCCTCCGGGACACGGCGGACGTGGGCGCGGCGCGGGCGGCCGCGGGCAGGGTGGAGTTCGTCCGCGACATCCCCGACGACCTGGGGACCATGCAGGCCGACACCGCCGCCCTGTCGGCGGCCCTGGTCAACTTCCTGGAAAACGGCGTGGACGCCTGCGAGGGCCGGGATGACGGCCGCCTGACCCTGTCGGCCGAACGCACGGCGACCGGGCTGGTCATCACCGTGTCGGACAACGGCATGGGCATGGACCACGAGACCCGGGACAAGATATTCACCCTGTTCTTCTCGTCCAAGGGCAAGCGCGGCACGGGCATCGGCCTGTTCATCTCCAACCAGACCATCGAGCAGCACGGCGGGTCCATCCGGGTGGAATCGGCGCCGCACGAGGGATCGACCTTCATCATCACCCTGCCCGACCGGGCCGGAAGGCAAGAGGCCGGAGCCGGGAGCTGATCGGCCGAGGGGCCGGGGAAACCGGTTCAAAAACGGCCGCCGATTGATTGTCGCGGTGTTTTTCCCTATGCTTGCGGGACGCGCGCCGCGCGCCCACCACTTTCACCGCCGGGGACGAAGACAATGAAATTGACCACACGCAGCCGATACGGCACCCGCCTGCTCCTGGACATCGCCCTGCATTCCGAGAACGGCAGTCCGGTCCCGAGCAAGGATACCGCCGAGCGCGAGGGGTTGTCCCTGAAGTATCTCGAAAAGCTGATCAAGATGCTCAAGCAGGCGGGCTACGTGAAGGGCAAGCGCGGCCCCAACGGCGGCAACGTCCTGGTGCGCACGCCCGAAGACATCTCCATCGGCGAGGTGGCCCGCATCCTGGACGGCGAGGAGCAGGTCCTGGGCTGCGAGGGCGACCCGTCCACCTGCCCGCGCGCGGCCGTCTGCCTCAAGCGCTCCATCTGGGACGACGCGTCCCTGGCCATGTACAAGATGCTCGACTCCTATTCCCTGGCCGACCTGATGAAGGACGCGTACCTGTGTCCCGAGAATCCGCCCAGGAACGACGGCTAGCCCGACCGGCCCGGCCGACCGAGAGGAAGGTGAGAAGGTGCTGAAGCGGTTCCGCGAGAGCCTGATCGCGAAGATGATCCTGTCGGGCGGGGTGACGCTCATCCTGTGCATCTTCCTGTGGACAGGGTTCAACGTCTATTACTTCAAGAGCAACGTGGTCTCCAACGTCATGTCCGACATCGAGATGGTCTCGGACACGATCATGCTCGCCCTGCACTACGCGATGATGCTCGACAACGAAGAGGACATCAAAGAGAACATCAACAACATCGCCAAGCAGGAAGAGATCGAAAACATCCGGGTCTACAACAAGCAGGGGCGCATCGTCTTCTCCAACATCCCGTCGGAGATCGGCACGGTCATCGGCCAGGAGACCCCGGCCTGCCGGGCCTGCCACCAGTACACGCCGCCGCCTCCGGCCCTGCCCCTGTCCAAGCGCACCCGGATGATCGAAGCAAAAGGCCGCCAGCTCATGGCCATCATGACCCCGATCGCCAACTCCGAGGGATGCTCCCCCGGCCCCTGCCACGTCCACTCCGGAGACGAGCAGGTCCTCGGCCTGCTGGACGTGACCGTGAACATGGACGCCAAGAACGCCATGATCAAGATGTTCGAGCGGGCCAACATGGGCATCTCCGTGGTCGTGTTCGCGGCCACCTTCCTGGCCCTGTTCGCCTTCACCTACCGGTTCATCTTCCGGCCCATCAAGCGGCTGATCACCGCCACGCGGGGCATCAGCGGCGAGGCCGACTACACGGACATCGACATCGAGCAGGTGGACGAGATCGGCACCCTGGGCCAGGCCTTCAACATGATGGGCCGCCGCGTGGCCGACAAGCACCGCGAACTGCTCGACCAGCGCGAGGAATACCGCAACCTGTTCGACAACGTGCCCTGCCTTGTCTCGGTGGTGGACGCCGACTACCGGGTCATCCGCCACAATTCGGCCTACGAGGGACACTTCGGCCTGCCCGACGGCAAGCGCTGCTGGCAGGTGAACAAGGGCCGACTGGAGAAATGCGAGGTCTGCCCCGTGGACCGGACCCTGCGCGACGGCAAGCCGCACATGTCCGAGGAATCCGGCCTGTCCAAGGACGGCCACCCGATCCACTGGATCGTGTACACCTCTCCGGTGCGCGACGAGAACGGCAAGGTGGTGGCCGCCATGGAAATGATGGTCGACATCACCCACCGCCGCGAGCTGGAATCCAAGCTGGCCGCGTCCGAACACCGCTACCACGCCATCTTCGACTCCATCCCCAACGCGGTCTTCGTCCTGGACCGCAACACCCTGGAAATCCTGAACTGCAACGAGTCCTCCCAGGAGATGTACGGCTGGGGCCAGCTCGAGATGCGCGGCCGCTCCTTCATGGACTTCTTCCGCGAGGACGAGGCGGGCGACTGGGAGGAGGCCGTGCGCAGCCAGTCCGAGATCGAGCTGTGCACCCACGTGGACAAGTCCGGCAGGCCGTTCTTCGTATTCTTAAGCATCTCTCCGGCCCGGTTCGAGGGCCGGGGCACGCTCATCGTCACCTGCACGGACGTGACCCGCAAGGTCGAGATGGAGCAGCAGCTCATCCAGGCCAGCAAGATGACCACGCTGGGCGAGATGAGCACGGGCGTGGCCCACGAGCTGAACCAGCCCCTGACCATCCTCCAGGCCATCTCCAACCTGCTCACGCGCCGGGCCGAGAACGGCGCCGAGGTCTCGCCCGAGATCATGCGCGAGATGGCCGAAGGCATCTCCACCCACGTGGACCGGGCGGCCAAGATCATCGAACACATGCGCGAGTTCGGGCGCAAGTCCGACCTGCGGACCATGCCGGTGCAGATCAACGAGGTCCTGGAGCGCGGCTTCGAGTTCTTCAGCCAGCAGCTGCAGGTGCACAACATCCGGGTGGTCTGGGAGCTGGAGGAGAACCTGCCCCTGATCATGGCCGACTCCAACCGGCTGGAGCAGGTGGTCATCAACCTCCTGCTCAACGCCCGCGACGCCATCGAGGACCGCTGGAAGGACGACAAGAACAATCCGGACAAACGCATCCTGCTCCAGTCCTTCAGCACGCCCGAGCGCATCGTCTTCCGCATCTGCGACACGGGCGCGGGCATCCCTCCGGCCATCCGCGAGCGGCTGTTCGAACCGTTCTTCACCACCAAGATCGTGGGCAAGGGCACCGGGCTCGGCCTGTCCATCTCCTACGGCATCGTCACCGACTACGCCGGAAAGATCCGGGCCACCACCTGGGAAGAGGGCGGCGCCTGCTTCGAGATCACCTTCCCCAGGGCGGAGTGCGAACTGTAGCGCCCCCTGACGCAAACCCGGCCGGGAATCGCTTCCCGGCCTTTTTTTCGCCCGATTCCCCGCCTCCGGCGCTCGGCATTGCGGCGAATGGCAAAAAATAATACCCCGGCACTGCCCTTTCCCCCCTTTTTCTGCTAACGGGTTGTAAAACCCCTCCCCCATGACCGGGGGCAATGGTCTGTGGGAGGGGGAACAACCAGGAGGAGGTATGCAGCGAACAACCAAATCGGTTCTGTTGGTTCTGTTCGGCATCTTGATCGCCTTTCCGATCTTCAGCATGACCTATTACACCATGGTCAGGACTTCGACCCCGGAGTTCTGCGGTTCCTGCCATGAGATCCGCCCGGCCGTCCTGGCCTGGGAGAGCTCGACGCACCACAACAACGCCCAGGGGTTCGTGGCCGATTGCATGGACTGCCATCTGCCCGCGCCCCAGGACACCGTCGACTTCTTCTTCACCAAGACCATGCACGGGGCCAAGGACGTCTTCTCTCACTTCACGGGCGGGGACGAGACCTACGACAGAGCGGTCATGCGCGAGCATGTCTGGGCGACCATGAAGAACGACCAGTGCATGAAGTGTCACCGGAACATCCTGCACATGCCGGGCAAGAGCGGGGCCATGCTGGCCCACCGCAGGGTGCTCTACGCCGGAGGCGGCGAGGAGTACCGCTGCACCGACTGCCACCGGCATCTGGTCCACAACGACAGGCAATTCTACGAGTACAAGCAGTTCGAGGCCCCCTACCGGGCCAGCGGGCTGCCCAATCTGGGTATCTAGGAGGTTGGTTTATGTATCGCAAAGTGACGTTCACCCTTGTCGCCGCGTTCGCCGTCATCGCCCTGACCGCGCTTGCGGCCGGCGCGCAGAATTTCCCCAAGGTCCGCGAACTGCGCATGGACCGCGCCACCCCGCCCCAGGGCACGGCCTGCATCGAGTGCCACAAGCAGGAGACCCCCGGCATCTTCGCCGACTGGGCCATGAGCCGCCATGCCTCGGCGGGCATCACCTGCCTGGACTGCCACCAGGCCCAACCCGGCGAGGGGGACATCTCCACGAGCCACGAGAAGTACTACTCCATGGGCAACCTGCCCATGGGCGAGAAGCAGTACTACGTGCCCGTGGCCGCGGCGGTCACGCCCAAGGACTGTTCCCGCTGCCACCCGGACGAGGCCAAGCAGTATTCCAAGAGCAAGCACGCCAACACGCTGGAGATCATCTGGAAGATCGACCCCTGGCTCAACGGCGGCATGAACTCCGAAAACGAACGCAAGACCGGCTGCTTCTACTGCCACGGCACCGTGCTCAAGATGAAGGACGGGGCGCTGGACAAGGACACCTGGCCCAACGTGGGCGTCGGCCGCCTGAACATGGACGGATCGCTGGGCTCCTGCACCAGTTGCCACACCCGGCACCGTTTCGCGGTCATGGAGGCGCGCAAGCCCGAGACCTGCGGCCAGTGCCACCTCGGCCCGGACCATCCGCAGATCGAGATCTACAATGAATCCAAGCACGGCGACATCTACCAGGCCTTCAAGCAGGAGTACAACTTCGACTCCGCGCCCGGCGCCTGGACCCCCGGCGTGGACTACCGCGCCCCGACCTGCGCCTCCTGCCACATGTCCGGCTCGGGCAACGTGGCCACCACCCACGACGTGACCGAGCGGATATCCTGGGAGACCCAGGCCCCGCTGACCATCCGCCCGTCCGAGTTCAAGCCGCTGCCCGCGGCCACGGACTGGAAGGTGGAGCGCGACAAGATGAAGAACATCTGCAGCCAGTGCCACGGCCAGGCCTGGATCGACGACTTCTACACCCAGCTCGACACCTCGGTGGAGGAGTACAACGAGGTCTACTTCAAGCCCGCCAAGAAGACCCTGGACGAGCTCTATGAAAAGGGGCTGCTCGACAAGACCAAGTTCTTCGACGAGCACCTCGAAGTGCGCTTCTACGAACTGTGGCACCACGAGGGCCGCCGGGCCCGCATGGGCACGGCCATGATGGCCCCGGACTACGCGTGGTGGCACGGCTTCTACGAGTGCAAGCACCACTACAACCAGTTCATGGAGGAGGCCCGCCACCTCATCGACACCAACACCAAGGCATACCGCTATCCCGACTTCCCGAACGCCACCGGCAGCACCACCCGCCCGGTGCAGATCTTCGGCAAGCAGTAGGGGCATATCCGGCAAACCGATACGGGGGGCGTTCGCGCCCCCCTTTTTGTTGCCCCGCGGGTCCGGCCCGGACCGGATGCCCGCGCATTGACCTTTCGCAGAAAAAACGCGATATTAGTAATTATATTGGCGCACGCCCTCCATTGCCCGGACAGCGGGCGGGCGGCCCCCGGACGGGAGACATAGAATGAGCGAAGCATCCCAGCGCAGGCAGCTTGAAGAAGCGCAACGGCGCATCGAGGAACTCGAAGAAGCCCTTGATCAGGCCGCCAGGGCGACCTGTGAGGACCGCTACCACATGGTCTTCGAGAACGCCCCCGGCGGCATGGCCATCATCACCGAAAACGGGCGCATCCTTCTGTCCAACGCCGAGGCCAAGCGGTTCCTCGGCCTGTCCGCCGACGACGCCGAACGCAACGCCGAGGATTTCTACGTCAACCTGGAGGACCGCAACCGGCTCCTGAACATGATCCGGGAGGAACGGCACATCCGCAACTACCCGGTGCTCATGCACCGCCTCGACGGCACCTCCATGTGGGCCAGCCTGAGCGCCCGGTCCATCGACTACGGCGGGGAGCCGGCCAACCTGATCTCCTTCACCGACATTTCCGAGCATCGCCGGGCCCTGAGGCGGCTGGAGCTGGACGAGATCCGCTTCGAGCGGCTCTACGCCCTGTCCGAGATGACCCAGCATACCGAAAAGGAAATCCTCGATTTCGCCCTGGAGGCCATCACCGAGGTGAC
The DNA here is from genome assembly GCF_041414475.1 of Pseudodesulfovibrio karagichevae. Classification (NCBI taxonomy): domain Bacteria; kingdom Pseudomonadati; phylum Thermodesulfobacteriota; class Desulfovibrionia; order Desulfovibrionales; family Desulfovibrionaceae; genus Pseudodesulfovibrio; species Pseudodesulfovibrio karagichevae. Next base: position 3,612 of record NZ_JBGLYH010000017.1, on the reverse strand, counting down.
CGGCAGCCAGATCGGCTACATCTACCGGATTAGCGACGACCAGACCGAACTGGTCCTGCACGCCTGGTCCAGTAACGTCATGGAGCGGTGCTCCATCAAGGACGCCCCGACGGTCTATCAAATCTGCGAGACCGGGCTCTGGGGCGAACCCATGCGCCAGGGAAAGCCGGTCATCACCAACGACTACCCGAACATGGAGGGCAAGAAGGGGTACCCGGAGGGGCACATCCCGGTGCGCAACCACCTGGGGGTGCCGGTCTTCGAGGAAAACCGCGTGGTCTTCCTGGCCGGGGTGGGCAACAAGCCCGAGGACTACACCGAGGACGACATCCGGCACATGGAGCTGATCATGAACGGCACCTGGCGCATCATCCAGCGGCGCCGGTCACGGGCGGAGCTCCGCGAGGCCCACGCCGAACTCGAGGAAAAGGTCCGGCGGCGCACGGACCGGCTGCAACAGGTCAACCGGGAGCTGGCCGGGCTCAACCTCAAGCTGATGACCAAGGACCAGGAGCGCGAGCAGGCCCGCATGGAGCTGCTGCGCTACCAGCGGATCATCGAGACCAACCCGGACCTCATCTCCCTGATCGACAGCGACTACCGCTACATCATCGTCAACGAGTCCTACACCCATATCTTCGGCCTCAAGCGGGAGGACATCGTGGGCCAGCCCGTGGGCATCCTCTTCGGCTCCGAGGCCTTCGAGGCGCAGTTCCGGCCCGCCATCGACCGGGCCCTGCGCGGCGAAACCCTGACCGAGGCCACTTGGCTGCCCCTGCCCGACGCGGGCGAGCGGTACATGTCCATCACCTACCAGCCGGTCCGGGTTCAGGGCGACGAACAGGACTACGTCTCCTTCGAGGCCCGGGACATGACCGACCTCAAGCGCAGCGAGGAGAACCTCAAGGCCATCGCCGAGCGGCTGGACCTGGCCACGGACGCCGCGCACCTCGGCATCTGGGAGTGGGACCTGCGCACCGACGACCTGCTCTGGGACCACAAGATGTTCGACCTCTACCGGGCCGAGCCCCGGCCCTCCAAGGAGCTGTTCGACTTCTGGCGCAGCTGCATCCACCCGGACGACTTGGCCGCCACCGAGCAGCAGCTGGCCCGGTCCATAGAGACCAAGGAGCCGCTCTACATGGAGTTCCGCATCATCCGGACCGACGACGCCATCCGGCACATCCGCATCGAAGGGCTGGTCCAGGTGGACGACAAGGGCATGCCCACCCGGCTCATCGGCATCAGCATGGACGTCACCGAGCAGCGCAAGATGGAGGACGAACTGCGCACCCTGGCCTCCACCGACCCCCTGACCGGGGCGAGCAACCGCCGCCAGTTCATGTCCCGCCTGAGCGAGGAGTTCGAGCGCTGCAAGCGGTACAACACCTCCCTGGTCCTGCTCTCCCTGGACATCGACCACTTCAAGCGCATCAACGACACCTTCGGGCACCCCGCCGGGGACGACGTGCTCAAGGAGCTGGTCGCCCTGTGCAAGTCCACCCTGCGCACCACCGACCTCTTCGGCCGGGTGGGCGGCGAGGAATTCCAGGCCGCCCTGACCCAGACCCGCATCGGCGCCGGCGAGAACACCGCCGAAAGGCTGCGCCGCCGCGTGGAGCGGTGCGAGGTCAAGACCCACGACCAGGTCATCACCTTCACCATCAGCATCGGCGTGACCGCCCTGAACCCGGACGACGATTCCATCGAGGGGCTGCTCAAGCGGGCCGACGACGCCCTGTACCAGGCCAAGCGCAGCGGCCGGAACCGGGTCATCGTCCTCTGACCCCCTTGACTCCCCGCGCCCGTCCCCCTACCCTTTTCGATAACGAATACTGCGACCACTGCGAGGTTCCCTCATGTCCCTTTTCAAGAAAGACAAGAAAGAAGACTGGTTCCTGCCCGAAGACGTCCGCAAGCAACTGACCGAGACCTTTCAGGCCCTCAAGGGGCCCGTGCACCTCGAACTCTTTGCCCAATCCGGGGTCAACGACGATTTTTCCGGCTACACCGCCAAATTCTGCACCGACCTGGCCCGGCTGAACGACAAGATCACCTTCGAGCAGTTCGACATCCCGTCCGAGCGGGCCGAAAAGCTGGGCGTGACCGCCTCGCCCACCCTGTGCCTCAACCCGGACGATTACCACATCCGCTTCCTGGGCGCGCCGCTGGGCGAGGAGGGCAAGTCCTTCATCACCTCCATCATGCTCGTCTCCCTGGGCATGAACGGGCTGTCGGAGGCCTCCCTCTCCCTGCTTGAACCGCTGGACGAGGAACGGCTGGTCCAGGTCTTCGTCTCGCCCTCCTGCCCCTACTGCCCCGGCCAGGTCATGCACGCCGTGAAGTCCGCCATCGCCCGCCCCGGGCTGGTCAAGGCCGAGTGCGTGGAGATGAACGAGAACCGGGAACTGACCGAAAAGCACAACGTCGGCTCCGTACCGCACACCATCTTCAACAACGGCGCGCACGACGCCCTGGGGCTCATGCCCGAGGAGCGCTTCGTGGTCGAAATGGTCTACCTCAAGTCCGCCGAGGAACTCCTCAAGGAAGGCAAGCTGCCCGGCGTGGAAGGGCTTGAGACCGCCACCGGCTACGGGACCATCGAGCCCGGCGCGGTGGACCTGGTCATCATCGGCGCGGGCCCGGCCGGGCTGACCGCGGGCATCTACGCCGTGCGCGCCGGGCTCAAGACCGTGGTCCTCGAAAAATCCATCGTCGGCGGCCAGGTGTCCCTGACCCCGGTGGTCGAGAATTACCCCGGCTTCACCGCCGTGCCCGGCAAGCAGCTCATGGACATCATGAGCGAGCACGCCCGCCAGTACGTGCCCGTGCACGAGGGCGAGGGCGTGGAGTCCATCCACTTGGGCGACGCGGCCAAGGACGAGCCCATCGTGGTGACCACGGCCCGGGGCGAGTACCCGGCCAAGGCGGTCATCCTGGCCACGGGCGCGAGCTACCGCAAGCTCGGCATTCCCGGCGAGGAGACCTATTTCGGGCGCGGGGTCAACTACTGCGCCTCCTGCGACGGCTACCTGTACAAGGGCAAGTCCGCGGCCATCATCGGCGGCGGCAACACCGCCCTGACCGACGCCCTGCACCTCAAGAACCTCGGCGTGAACGTGACCATCCTCCACCGCCGCGACGAGTTCCGCGCCCAGAAGTCGCTGGTCGACTCGGTGGAGCGCGAGGGCATCCCGGTGCTCTGGAACACCGTGGTCGAATCCATCGAGGGCGACGGCAAGAAGGCCGCCTCGCTCAAGCTGCGCAACGTCAAGGACGACGCCCAGACCGAACTGCCCCTGGACGGCGTGTTCATGGCCATCGGCCAGAAGGCCGCCACCGAGCTGGCCAAGGCCATGGGCGTGAAGCTGAACGCCGACGGCTACGTCGAGGCGGGCCCGGACATGCGCACCAACGTGCCGCGCGTCTACGTGGCCGGCGACCTGACCGGCGGCCTGCAACAGATCGTCACCGCCATCGGCGAAGGCTCCGTGGCCGCCATGTCCGCTTTTGAAGACATCTCCCATCCGTACTGGAAGGAATAGCCTCCGGCGGCCGGGGGAAGGGGAGAAGGAAACCCTTTGAAAAGGGCTTTCCTTCTCCCCTTCCCCC
>NZ_JBGLYH010000016.1:0-68938 GCF_041414475.1 Pseudodesulfovibrio karagichevae | reverse complement strand
GGACTCGAGCCCCTTGTCGAACCGGTCGCGCAGGGCCTTCTCGCCGAAGACCACCTGCCGGTCCTGGGCCGGGAAGATGCTGCTGAACTGCACGGACTGGTCCAGGTCCACGGCCCGGCCCGCCGGGAGTCGTGCCGGCTTGGTAACGTGGAGGGAGAAGTCGGGATTATGGACGGTTTCGCGGGTATGGCCGCCGAGGCGCGGCCAAAAAAAAGCCGTACTCGGGGAGTACGGCCTTTGGTGTGGCTGGGTTGCCGGTACTACCTGCGATCGCCCATGAGACGAAGCAGCATGAGGAACAGGTTGTAGAAGTCCAGGTACAGGGTCAGGGCGCCCAGGATGGTGCCGCGGCGGACGGCCGCGCTGTCGCCCATGGGCACGGTCTCGCCCATGGTCTTGAGCTTCTGGGTGTCGTAGGCGGTCAGACCCACGAAGATGATCACGCCGATGACCGAGATGGCAAACGACATGCCCGCGCTCTGCAGAAACATGTTCACCACCATGGCGATGATGATGCCGATCAACCCCATGAAGAGCAGGCTGCCCCACCCGGTCAGGTCCTTTTTGGTGACCATGCCGTAGATGGACATGGCCCCGAACATGCCTGCGGTGGTGACGAAGGTCGAGACCACCGAGGCCGTGGTGTAGGCGTAGAGGATCGGCGCCAGGGAAAATCCGTTGAGCGCGCTGAAGGCCATGAACAGCGTGGTGGCCGTGCTCGGGTTCATGGTCCGGATCTTGAAACTCATGAAGAAGACCATGCCGAAGGCCAGGAGCAGCGCGATCATGGGCAGCATGGTCGGCGCATACCCGCCGGTCTGGGGATTGTAGACGAACGCCAGGTTGGTCAGGGCGGGAACGGTCAGGGTGGCGAAGGCGATCAGGGCGGTCAGGCCCAGGCCCGCGCTCATCCAGCCGTAGACACCGCGCATGAAGGCGTTCAGGACTTCGGCCCGGGAAGTCTCCGTGCGTTGCATGCTGGGATACTGAGTCATTGATATTCCTCCGAATTGATTACGTGCTTGCGGCCGGGAATCCCCCGGCACTGTTTCTATCTAATCAGCTTTCGGGCCCGTGGCAAGGGAATGCACCAAATTGCACAACCCGTCCGGGGCGGCGGTCCGTGCAGATCAGCGGTCCATGCGCACGCCGTGCAGCCGCTCGGCCTGCTCCACCGTGACCACGGTCAGGCCGATGGGGGCCAGGGTGGCCCCGGCCAGCTTGAGGTGCTGCCAGCCCCACGGGATGCCGAGGATGGTGATGAAGCAGCCCAGCGCGGACAGGATGTGCCCCAGCGCCAGCCACCAGCCCGCGAAGACGAACCAGACGATGTTGCCCAAAGTGCCCCAGTCCGAGGTGCCGATGTCCGGCAGCCCGGTGACCATGTCGCGCCGGACCAGGGTCCGGCCGAAGGGCATGAGCGAGAACCCGGCGATGACAAAGGCGGACCGGGCCCAGGGCAGGCCGATGATGGAGATGGCGAAAAGGCAGCCGGCGAAGAGCCAGCCCAGGGCCATGAACACGCCGCCGATGAGCCACCAGATCACATTGCCGAGAAATGAAAGCATGCGGACTCCTTGTGCTTGATTTTCCAGCTATCGTATTGGCCCATCCCGGCGCGTTCGTCAATGGCGCAGCGTGCTCGCGGCGGGTTTCGCGGCGGTCATGAGCAGCCCGCCCACCAGGGCCGTGAACGGGGCCACGGTGACCAGCCCGAAGCTGCCCACCAGGGTCTTGAGGACCTCGGCGGCCACGTAGATGAAGTTGAAGGTCGTGTCCAGCGGGATGCCCTGGGCCATGAAGGCCATGAGCAGGGTCACGAACCCGCCCGAGTAGGCCAAAAGCAGGGTCGTGGTCATGGTCCCGACCACGGCCCGGCCCACGCGGATGCCCGACCAGACCGCCTCCACGCGCGAGATGCCCGGCTTCTTGTCGACCACCTCGGCCATGGCCGAGGCCACGTCCATGGCCAGGTCCATGACCGCCCCGCAGGAGGACAGGAAGACCCCGGCCATGAACACGCGGGTCAGGTTCAGGTGGCCGTAGCCCGCATACAGCAGGGTCTCGGCAAAGGGCATGACCGCGCCGTGGACGTGGAAATGGCCGGTGAAATAGATGCCCATGGCGCAGCTGGCGACCACCCCGAGGAAGGCTCCGAGAAAGGCGGTCAGGCCCGTGCGGTTGATCCCGGCCACCAGGAAGATGATCACCGCGCAGAGCAGCGCCACCACGCACAGGGTCAGCCAGACCGGGTCCGTCCCCTTGAGCAGCATGGGGACCAGGACCTTCCACAGGAGCAGGCCGGTGAACACGAACGAGAGCAGCGCCTTGAACCCGGTCAGCCCGCCGAAGATGAGCAGCAGCGCGGCGAACAGGGCGAGCAGGAACAGTTCAAGCCCGAGGCGGTAATGGGCCTGGGGGTTGACGTAGATGACCTTGCCGTCGCTGTTCACGGTCAGGACGACGTAGGCCGTGTCCCCGGCCTTGAACAGCTTGTCGCGGTCGAGCTGGCCCAGGAGCTGGTTGTTGGCCGTATACGTCTCGCCCTTGAACGGGCCGTCCAGGATCTCCAGGGTGACCGCCTGCTCGCCCGCGCGGATCATGCCCAGGCTCATGACGTTGGCGTCGTCCACGGCCGTGACCCGGCCCGTGCAGTGGACCGCGTCCTTGTCCTTGTTGGATTCGAACCCGGTGGGCAGGTAGTAGAGGCCGACGGAGATGACGATGAAGATGAGGACCAGGAGCCAATCGCGGAACGTCTTGCTGGGTGCGTACATGGGTTTTCCGAAAAGAGGGGCGGGCGGACCGCAGCCGGTCCGCCCGCCGAAGGTTTGCAGGGTTGCGTCTAGTTGGCGGCCACGCGCACGTCGGCGGCGCTCGCGTACACGGCCTTGGCGGGCATGCCCATGGAGGCCATGATCTTGGTGGCCACGTCCTTGTTGTCGTAGCTGCCGTTGAAGGCCTGACAGTTCGCGCCGATGGCGGAGGTGGAGACCGGCACGCCGGTGTGCTTGTAGGAGGTCCAGCCCAGGCCGGCCTTCTGGTTGAGCACGTGGGTCAGGGTCACGGACAGCGGGTCGTAGTCGCCGTAGAGCAGGTATTCGCCGCCCTTGACCTTCTCGCCCGCCATGGAGCGGTTGAAGGCCTGCTCGATGTCGGCCTGCTGGTAGTCGGCCAGGACCATGGGATCGGTCTTGGCGTCACCCTCGAACTTCAGGCCGAAGTCGGCGGTGATGATCGGCTTCATGGCGTTGAAGTCGCCGCCCTTCTTCTTGAAGGCGGCCAGGGTCTCGGCGGTGAACTTCTGGAAGGAGACCTTCTGGTGGCTGAGGATGTCGTAGTGGGAGCCGTACTTGGTGCCCGCGAAGCCCAGCGTCAGGCCGCCGCATTCGTGGTCGCCGGTGACCACGATCAGGGTCTCTTCGGGGTGCTTCTCGTAGAAGGCCATGGCCTTCTGCACGGCCTTGTCGAAGGAGACGGTGTTGTCGATGGAGGCGGCCGCGTCGTTGGCGTGGCAGGCCCAGTCGATCTTGCCGCCCTCGACCATCAGGAAGAAGCCCTTGTCGTTGTCGAGCATCTCGATGGCCTTGGCGGTGAACTCGGGCAGGGTGATGTCCTTGTCGGTCATGTCCATGACGTAGGGCAGGGCCTGGTCGTCCTGGAGCCAGGCGTTCCAGGCGATGATCTTGCCGTCGCCGGGCTTGAGCGCCATGAAGCCCTTCTTGTCGGTGACGACCTTGTAGCCGTTGGCCTTGGCCTTCTCCAGGGCGTCGCCCATGGGGGCCTTGGACTTCTTGCCGGAGGGGTCCTTGAGGCCGCCGCCCGCGAAGAAATCGAAGCCGGAGTCGGCCAGGGCGTGGTCGATCTCGTGGTACATGGAGCGGTTCTTGACGTGGGCGTAGAAGGCCGCCGGGGTGGCGTGGTCAACGGACACCGAAGAGACGATGCCGACCTTCATGCCCTTGTCGCGGGCCATCTCGGCGATGGTCTTGACCGGCTTGAAGGACGGATCCACGCCGATGTAGTCGATGTTGGTCTTCATGCCGGTGGCCAGGGCCGTGGCCGAAGCGGCGGAACCGGTGATGAACCGGTCGTTGGCGAAGGTGGTGGTGATGCCCTGGGCGGGCATGGCGTCGATGGCCAGCTTCCTGCCCAGGTACGCGGAGCTGGCCGCGCGCTGGGGCAGGCCCATGCCGTCTCCGATGAAGAAAAATACGTATTTCGCGTCCTTGGCGTAGGCGGAACCGGCCATGAACATCATGGCCAGGGCCAGCGCCAGGGCGCACCTGACAAACAGTTTTTCCACTTTCAACATGTCAAACCTCCTCGGTCCGTTTGGTGTGGGTTCAAGACCCAGTATGTACGCTCGGAAGGTTACGAAAACATGGGACAAGACGAAAAACGGGTCACGACCGCGTGACAAGTACGTCACGACCGATCCTACGTTTTTTACGGCGAAAGGGAAATGGCCCCCCGGCAACGCCCTCCTCTCCGCCCGGCCGCGCCAACGGTCCGCGTTGCAAGGAATCCCTTGAAAAGGACTCGCGATTGGTGAATACTCTTCAGACAATCAAACGTGATTCGTGTTACTTTTTAATCCGAGTTATCCGCCGACGGGCCGGACCGGGCCCCACGGCAGCAACCGACGGGAGCGAACGCAGATGGAAACCACACCGCAGACTCCGCCCAGGAGCAAGGAATACTGGAACAACCACGCCCGGAGCTTCCCCCGGTTCGAGGAGGGGGAGGACAACTACGAGGCGGGCGTGATGCGGATGATCCGGGAGCACGGCGTGGACTTTCGCGGCGCGTCGGTCCTGGACGTGGGCTGCGGCAGCGGCATGTACACCATCCGCATCGCCCGCGAGGCGGCCTGCGTCACGGCGCTCGACGTCTCGGACGTGATGCTGGCCATCCTGCGCGAGGACGCCGAGGCGCTGGGGCTGCGCAACATCGACTACGTGCGCTCGGACTGGATGGACTTCGACGGCGAGCAGACCTTCGACGTCGTGTTCTGCTCCATGACCCCGGCCATCATGAGCGAGGAGTCCCGATTCAAGCTCCTGCGCCACGCGCGCGGCAAGACCGTGTTCATGGGCTTTGCCGGGCTGATGAAGTCCGACGTCATGACCGGCCTGTACGCCCATTACGGGGTGACCCCCAGGATGTTCGTCAACGGCACCGACATGCGCAACTGGCTGGACGGACAGGGAATCCCCTACTCCGCCTACCCGGTGGAGGGCACCTGGACGGTGAAGAGCCCCCTGGAGAAGCTGGCCGACTCCTGCACCACCTTCCTGTCCCAGTACGGCGTGATGGCCGAGCGGCGGCATCTCCTGAGCTACCTGGCCGCCTTCGAGGAGGCGCCCGGCGTGTACGTGGAGCGCACGCAGTACAAGATCGACCTGCTCATCTGGGACAAGGCGTCGGCCTGATCCCGGCGCGGCGGATTCGGGCCCTGGACGGCCCGTTCCTTGACACCGGCCCGGACGGGCCGCTAAGAGAAGGCCATGCGTTCATCGGAACACCATACGGAAACACGTCTTTGGTGGCGGCAGACTTCACGGAGTATGCCCCCAGCATAGTGTGTTTATTGCATAAGAGCTGTCGGCATGCATGGCCGGCGGCATCGTCTTCTTTTCAGGGCTGTCGGCATATCCGGCAGCCCTTTCTTCATCCACAATCGAAGACACCGAAAAGGAGACGAACCAATGAAAAGAATACTGACCGGGGAACGGACGACCGGCAACCTGCACATCGGCCACTACTTCGGCTCGCTGGAATCCCGGATCGCGCTCCAGGACGAGTACGAGACCTTCATCATCCTGGCGGACATGCAGGTCCTGTACGACCACCTGGAGGACGACAAGGGCAAGGCCATCCGCGCCAACGTCTACCAGGCCCTGCTCGACAACCTGGCCGCCGGGCTGGACCCGGACAAGGCGACCTTCTTCGTGCAGAGCGAGATCCCGGAACTGGCCGAGCTGACCATGTTCTTCTCGTTCCTGGTGACCGTGGGCCGGGCCAAGCGAAACCCCACGGTCAAGGCGGAGATGGAGCAGGCGGGGACCAGCTACGAGCACATGAACCTCGGCTTTCTCGCCTTCCCGGTGTCCCAGGCGGCCGACATCCTGCTGCCCAAGGCGAACCTGGTGCCCGTGGGCGAGGACCAGATTCCGCACATCGAACAGACCCGGGAAATCGCCCGCCGGTTCAACACCCTTTTCGGCGAGACCTTCCCCATCCCGGATTACCGGGTCTCCCGGTTCCCCCGGCTCCCGGGGCTCGACGGCAAGAACAAGATGTCGAAGTCGCTGAACAACGTCATCAACCTCACGGACGACGAAGAGACCGTGAACCGCAAGATCAAGAAGGCGTATTCCGGCGAAGGGCACGCCCTGTTCACCTACGGCAAGCTGTTCGGCGTGGAGCCCGACGAGCGCATGGGGGCCTTCAAACCCGCCCTGGCCGAAGGCGTCAACGCCTTTCTGGAGCCCATCCGCAATCGCCGCAGGGAACTGGAAAAGGAGCCCGGCTTCCTGCGCGAGGTCCTGGACAAGGGCCGGGACAGGGTCCGGGAGATCGGCGCGCAAACCATGGCCGAGGTCAAGGACCGGATGGGGATGGTCTACTAGCGGACCGGCGCGGCGTCAGGCGGCCGCGACGGGTATGGGATGCGATTTCGGCCGCCCGGCCTAGTGCATGAAGTCGTGGGCCCAGCGGACCATGTTGATGGCGATGAGCAGGGCCCCTTCCCAGCGGCGGACCTTCCAGCCCGTGCGCAGCAGGATCAGGACCAGGCCGACCATGCCCACTAGGACGATCAGGCCGGACGAAGCCTCGGGCGAGACCGGCAGCGGCTTGAGCAGGCAGGTCAGCCCGAGCACGCCCGCGAAGTTGAAGAAATCCGAGCCGATGAGGTTGCCGAGCAGCATCTCGTTCTTGCCCCGGACGGAGGCCGCCAGGCAGGTGACCAGTTCGGGCAGGGAGGTGCCCGCCGCCACGATGGTCACGCCGATGACCCAGGAGGACACCCCGAGCCGGGTGGCGATGGACGTGGCCGCCGAGACCATCAGGTCCCCGCCCGCGGCGATGGCCACGAACCCGGCCGCGAGCCAGACTCCGTCGCGCCAGGTGGCCGTCTTGCCCCGGGTCTCCTCCAACTCCTCCTCGCCCACGGCCTCGCGCTTCACGCCCAGGTAGACCAGGTAGCCGATGAGCAGGGCCACGAGGCACGCTCCGAAGGCGCGCCCCAGCGTCCCGGTGAAGGACACGGCCAGGATGCCCGCCGTGGTCAGGAACAGGAGCAGCCCGTCGCGGTAGACAATGGTCCGGTTGGAGACGAGCGGCTTGATCAGGGCCATGAGCCCCAGGATGAAGCCGAGATTGAAGATGTTGGACCCGACCACGTTGGACAGGGAGAGGTCGTTCTGCCCCCGGAAGGCCGCGTTGACGGTCACCAGGAACTCGGGCGCCGAGGTGCCCAGGGCCACGATGGTCAGGCCGATGACCAGCTCGGACACGTTGTACCGGCGGGCGATGAGCGAGGCCGAGGCGACGATCCAGTTGGCCCCGAACCAGAGCAGCAGCGCGGACGCGCTGAAGGAGACGATGTCTATGAACATTGGCGGACTGTAAGGGATGGCGCAGGCGGGCGCAAGCTAAGCCTGGGCGCGTTCCTTCTTCCATGCGCGGACCGATTCCGGGGCGGGCTCGGCCCACTTGAGCGTGGTTTCGCGGGCCGGGATCACGGCCACGGTCTCGGTCCTGCCCAGGCGGCGGACGGTCACCCGGATGGGCTCGTTCGAGGCCTCGAACCGCTTGCGCGCCTTGCCCGAGTAGGAGCTGATCAGCGCGGCGGCGTCCCGGATCACCTCTGGGTCCCAGTCGCCCTGAAGCGGCCTGCCGATGGCCAGGGGGCCGGGGAAGTCGGCAAGCTTGAACACGTAGTCGCCCGGTTCGGCGCAGGCCGCGAGCTGGTCGTTGTCCTCGCCGGTCCGGCCGAAGGCCAGCCAGTGCGCGCAGGACCAGACCTGCCGCCCGGTGCGGGCCAGGGTGAAATCGTTCGGGGTCGGGCGGTCGCGGTGGGTCAGCAGCCTGACGAACCGGGCCGAGCCCTGGATCTCGGTCAGGCAGCAGCCGCCCGCCGGGGTGGGGATCTCGGTGAACCCGTAGTGCTCGGCCAGGGCGTACTGCGGCTTGCGGCCGCGCCCGGCCCAGTCGAGCAGCCGCTCCCGGTCCACCAGCCCGGACGCCTCCATGGGCGTGGGCGGCAGGTTCTTCGCGCACAGGGGGCGCAGGAGCACGTCGCGCACCTCGGCCCGCTTGGTGATCAGGTTGAGCGCGTCCTCGCGCTGGCTCATGGGTCGCTGGCCGACCACCTCGCCGGAGACGAGGAACTTCGCCCCGTACTCCTTCATCAGCGCGTGGGCGTGCTCGAGCATGATGATCTTGCAGTCGATGCACGGGTTGAGCCACTTGCCGAACCCCTGGGACGGGCCGTCCAGGAGCATGTCCACGTACTCCTGCCGGATGTCGACTTCCACGGCCTCGATGCCGTAGTGGTCCCGCCAGAACGGGATGAGATGGGGTTTGCCGAAAAAGGGCGTGACAAAGTGCAGCCCCAGGACGGTCAGCCCCTGGTCCATGATCGTGCGTACGGCCAGGATGGAATCCAGGCCGCCGGACAGCAGCGCCAATGCGTCGTATGTGTTTCGTTCCGCCATGGAGGGGTCACTTATGTGAGATCGGGGCCGAGGGCAACCCCGCAGTGCGGGGCTAGGGGGCGGGATGCTTGCGGAGCTGGGCGTTGAAGCGGCCCAGGAACTCCTCGGGAGAGAGACCGTGATCCTTGAAATACTTGAGGGAGACCGGGGCGCACAGGGGGGTGCTGTCTCCGATCTGGCCCGGGCACGCGACCAGGTCGTCGAACAGGGGGGCGTCCTGCTTCTGCAGATACAGCCCGAGCCGGAGATCGGTGGCGACCATGTCCACGCGCCCCTCCTGGAGCTTCCGGAAATTGGACCGGGTGGGGGTCCTGCCGATGCTGTTCTCCACCCGGAATGTCCCGGTGGCCAGGGCTTCCTGCCACTTGGGCCCGTAATAGTACCCCCCGAGAACCCCGATGCGAAGACCCGCCAGGTCGTCCAGGTTCTTCCAGCACCCGGCGGTGTCGCGGCCCTTTTTCCAGAGCACGGTGTGCATGTACTCCACGGGATCGGAAAAGCGCATGAAGGCCTGCCGCTCCACGTTGACCACGCACGGGAGCATCATGGCCACGGTCCCTTCCCGCATGGCGTCCAGGCAGCGCCGGAAAGGCAGGACCTTGAACCTGGGCGTGTATCCCATGGCGGTCAGGACCCGCGTGAAACTGTCCACGGTCTCGCCGCGCAGGACGCCGTTTTCGTCCTGGTAGGACGAGGGCGGCAGCAGGTACGCGGCCACCTCGCAGACCGACCCCCCGGCGCGGGCGTCCCCAGCCGCCAGGCAGACCGCCAGCGCCGCCGCGAGCAACAGCCCGCCCAATCGTGTGATTCCGTTCCTCACCGTGCCTCCCGGATTGTGCCCGGCATCAGACATACCCAGGCCCACACCGATCCGCAACCCCGTTATATCCGGGGCGATCCGGACGTCCGGAGCCCGGCCGTGATGGTGCAACCGCCTGCACGTCCAGTCCTTTTTCCCCATATATATGGGTGTTGCCCGCGAAGGGCGTATCTGGTATCTGAACGTGTTGCTCGTTTGTTGCCGCCCGTAAATTCCGGAGGAGATCCCATGGCCCGTAAAGCCGTTGACCCCGAAGCCCTGCGCAAGGAAGCGCTGGGCACCGCCCTGACCACCATTGAACGCAAGTTCGGCAAAGGCTCGATCATGCGCCTGGACGGCGAGGCGTCCCATACCATTCCCGCTATCCCCACCGGTTCCATCGGTCTGGACATCGCCCTGGGCATCGGCGGCGTACCGCGCGGCCGGGTCATCGAGATCTTCGGCCCCGAATCCTCGGGCAAGACCACCCTGGCCCTGCACATCATCGCCCAGGCCCAGAAGGCGGGCGGCGCGGCGGCCTTCGTTGACGCCGAGCACGCGCTGGACCCCGGCTACGCCAAGCGGCTGGGCGTGCACACCGACGACCTGCTCATCTCCCAGCCCGACTACGGCGAACAGGCGCTGGAGATCGCCGACCTGCTGGTCCGCTCCGGCGCGCTGGACGTCATCGTCATCGACTCGGTGGCCGCGCTCATCCCGCAGTCCGAGCTCGAAGGCCAGATGGGCGAGACCCAGGTGGGCGGACAGGCCCGGCTCATGTCCCACGCCCTGCGCAAGCTGACCGGCACCATCCACAAGTCCAACTGCGTGGTCATCTTCATCAACCAGATCCGCATGAAGATCGGCATGACCGGCTACGGCAACCCCGAGACCACCTCGGGCGGCAACGCACTCAAGTTCTACGCCTCCTGTCGGCTGGACATCCGCCGCATCCAGACCCTCAAGGACAAGGAAGAGGCCTACGGCATCCGCGCCCGCATCAAGGTGGTCAAGAACAAGGTCGCCCCGCCCTTCAGGCAGGCCGAGGTGGACGTCCTCTACGGCGAGGGCATCTCCCGCACGGGCGAAATCATCGACATGGGCGTGGAGAACGGCATCATCGAGAAATCCGGCTCCTGGTTCGCCTACGGGTCCGAGAAGCTGGGCCAGGGCAAGGAGAACGTCCGCGCCCTGCTCCAGGACAACCCGGACCTGGCCCATTCCATCGAAGAGGCCCTGATGACCCACCTCGGGTACCGCGACGTGCCCGAGGAAAAAGCCGCACCGGCGCCCGACGCAGGCGAATAGACCGACTTTCAGCCCGTAACGAGCGCCCCGGGCCGCAAGCCCCGGGGCGCTCTTATATCGGTAATACCTTTCCCTGGAGAACAACAACACGATGAAAGCCAATGAAATACGCCAACGCTTCCTTGAGTACTTCGAGAGAAACGGACACACCATTGTGGAGTCCTCTCCGCTGACGCCCAAGGACGACCCGAGCCTGCTCTTCACCAACGCGGGCATGGTCCAGTTCAAGAAGCTCTTCCTGGGCCAGGAAAAGCGCGACTACATCCGCGCCACCACGGCCCAGAAGTGCCTGCGCGTGGGCGGCAAGCACAACGACCTGGAAAACGTGGGCCGCACCGCCCGCCACCACACCTTTTTCGAGATGCTCGGCAACTTCTCCTTCGGCGACTACTTCAAGGAAGACGCCATCCGGTTCTGCTGGGAATTCCTGACCGAGGAGTTGGGGCTCGACAAGGACCGCCTGTACATCACCATCTACAAGGATGACGACGAGGCGGGCGAGCTGTGGCAGCGGGTGGCCGAGGTCCCGGCCGAGCGCATCTACCGCCTTGGCGAAAAGGACAACTTCTGGTCCATGGGCGACACCGGCCCGTGCGGCCCCTGCTCCGAGGTCCACTACGACCAGGGCGAGGAAGTGGGCTGCGGCCCCGACTGCGGCATCGGCAAGTGCGACTGCGACCGCTACCTGGAGATCTGGAACCTGGTCTTCATGCAGTACGACCAGGCCGAGGACGGCACCCGCACCAGCCTGCCCAGGCCGTCCATCGACACCGGCATGGGGCTGGAGCGCATCGCCGCCGTGGCCCAGGGCGTGCACTCCAACTACGAGACCGACCTGTTCCAATCCATCATCAAGTACACCGCCGACCTGGCGGGCGTGAAATACCGCGAGAGCGAGGAGGTCGACACCGCCCTGCAGGTCATCGCCGACCATTCGCGGGCCATCGCCTTCCTGATCCCGGACCAGGTGCTCCCGTCCAACGAGGGCCGGGGCTACATCCTGCGCCGCCTGATCCGCCGCGCCTACCGCTTCGGCAAGCTCATGGGCCTGGAGGGCTCCTTCCTGTGGAAGACCGCCTCCAAGGTCATCGACGACATGGGCGGCCACTACAAGGAGCTGGAGGAGACCCGCGACTTCATGGTCGAGGTGGTCAGGGGCGAGGAGGAATCCTTCGCCAAGACCCTGGACAAGGGACTCGACATGCTCGAAGCCGAGCTGGCCGAACTCAAGGCCGCCAACACCGCCATCGTGCCCGGCGAGACCACCTTCAAGCTCTACGACACCTACGGCTTCCCCATCGACATCGTCCGCGACATCGCCGAACAGCACGGCATGGGCGTGGACGAGACCGAGTTCGACAAATTCATGCAGGAGCAGAAACAGCGCTCCAAGGCCGCCTGGAAGGGCTCGGGCGAAAAGGACGTGGCCTCCATCTTCCAGACCCTGCTCGAACAGGACGTCACCTCCGAGTTCTCCGGCTACGAGACCATGGCCGACCAGTCCGAGATCGCCTACGTCCTGACCCCCGAGGGCGAGGTCGTGGACGAGCTCAGGGAAGGCGAATCCGGCTGGCTGGTGGCCAAGGTCACCCCGTTCTACGGCGAGTCCGGCGGCCAGGTGGGCGACACCGGGGCCATCGCAGCCACGGGCGGCAAGGCGGACGTGCTCGACACGGTCAAGCCGTCCAAAAACCTGACCGCGCACAAGATCAACGTCACCGAGGGCGTGCTCAAGCCCGGCGCACCGGCGTTCCTGAACGTGGACCGCTCCCAGCGGCTGGCCACCATGCGCAACCACACCACCACCCACCTGCTCCACGCCGCCCTGCAGAAGGTGCTCGGCGACCACGCCAAGCAGGCGGGATCCCTGGTCGGCCCGGACCGGCTGCGCTTCGATTTCACGCATATCAAGGGCCTCTCCCCTGAGGAGATCGCCGAGGTCGAGGAGCTGGTCAACCAGGCCATCTTCGACGCCATCCCCGTGACCCGCGAGGTCATGTCCATCGAGGCCGCCCAGGCCAAGGGCGCCACCGCCCTGTTCGGCGAGAAGTACGGCGACACGGTCTCGGTCATCGAGGTGCCCGGCGTGTCCATGGAATTCTGCGGCGGCACCCACCTGGACAACACCGGCATCGCCGGGTCCTTCGTGATCACCTCCGAGTCCGGCGTGGCCGCTGGCATCCGGCGCATCGAGGCCGCCACCGGCCACAACGCCGTGGCCTGGCTGAACGAGCGCCGCGAAGCGGCCGCCGAGGCCGGGGCCATGCTCAAGGCCCAGCCCGCCGACCTGCCCGGCAAGGTCAAGGACCTCCAGCAGCAGGTCAAGGACATGCACAAGGAGATGAAGTCGCTCCAGGCCAAGCTCGCCTCCGGCGCGGGCCGCGACATGATGAGCGAGGTCGAGGAGATAAACGGCGTCAAGGTGTTGGCCGTGGAGCTGGAGGCCCCGAACATGGGCGTCATGCTCGAGCAGATGGACGCCCTGCGCTCCAAGCTGCCGTCCGGCATCGTCTGCCTGATAGCCCCGCACGACGACGGCAAGGTCTCGGTGGCCCTGTCCGTGACCAAGGACCTGCACGGCAAGTTCAAGGCCGGCGACCTGATCAAGCCCGTGGCCGGCGAAGTCGGCGGCGGGGGCGGCGGACGCCCGGACCTGGCCCGCGCGGGCGGCTCCAACCCGGCGGGCATCCAGAAGGCGCTCGCCAAGCTCAGGGAGCTGGTCGCCGCGTAACCGGGACGCACGCATATACCGACAAATAAGCCCCCGGCGTTTTTCCGCTCGGGGGCTTTTTTTAAGAGGGTATTGATACCGCCTTCGGCGGATTTGTCGGGTGATTTCGCCTCCGGCGGGCAAGGGGCTGTACCCCTTGCATCCCCGTCATGCGCCTGCGGCGCGGTATTTCATATATACATGGCGAATGACGGGTTGCGCGACGATCGGGTTTACGTAAACAAAATGCTTGTGGCCCGCTTCCATTTCAGGTAAGAACTCTCTCCCGGTCTGTACACCGGCTTAGGAGAACACCCGTTACAACCCCGTTCTCCCGGGTCCGGCGGCCTGATCGCGTGACCACTCTTATATAGTTGAATTGGGTTGACAGGCGGGCGCAATGCCCGTAAAGGTCCCCTTCTTGAGAATTTGCAAGGAGCATTTTTATGAAGACATATAGCCCGAAGCCGGAAGACGCGAACCGCGAATGGTACGTCGTCGACGCCACGGACAAGATCCTGGGCCGCCTGGCCACCGAGATCACTACCCGTCTGCGCGGCAAGCACAAGCCTGAGTTCGCCCCCCACATGGACATGGGCGACTTCGTGGTGGTCATCAACGCCGAGAAGATCAAAGTCACCGGCCAGAAGATGGACGCCAAGATGTACTACAAGCACACCAACCATCCCGGCGGCCTCAAGGAAAAAACCCTCCGCCAGATGCTGGACATCAAGCCTGAGAACGTCATCACCGCCGCGGTCAAGGGCATGCTGCCAAAGAACAAGCTGGCCGCCCAGCAGCTGAAGAAGCTGAAGGTCTACGCCGGTCCCGAGCACCCGCACGCGGCCCAGGCTCCCAAAACTCTGGATTTCTAATCGGGGATTATCATGAGCGATTTCACCTACGCCACTGGCAAACGTAAGAATGCGATCTCCCGCACCCGGCTGTACGCCGGCACCGGGCAGATCACCGTCAACGGCCGTCCCTTCGAGGACTATTTCCCCCGCAAGACCCTGCAGATGGTCGTGCAGCAGCCCCTGAAGCTGGTCAAGATGCTCGAACGCTTCGACATCAAGGCCAACTGCTCCGGCGGCGGCGTGTCCGGACAGGCCGAGGCCCTGCGCCACGGCATCTCCCGCGCCCTCTGCGCCCTGGACCCGGAACTTCGCGCCGTGCTCAAGCCCGCCGGTCTCCTGACCCGCGACGCTCGTAAGAAAGAGCGCAAAAAGTACGGTCTGCGCGGCGCCCGCGCCTCCTTCCAGTTCTCCAAGCGTTAAGCCGAGACTGGGATACCCAGCCCACACAGGCCGGTACCGCATGGTGCCGGCCTTTTCACGTTGGGAACGCGCCGATCATTTCCCGAAACACGTCCCCCGGCCCCGATCAGGGGAAAAATCCCATTCAATTCTTGCCCGGCCACGCATTTGGCCCTAGAGTACCTTCACTATGCCATCCAAGAAAAAACCGCAGCCGCGCATGCTCTTCGCCTCCCCCGAAGGGGAAATCTACGACCATCCCGACCTGCTCCTGATGGTCCGGCGGGGCGACGAGTTCGGCCTGCCCCGGCCCGACGAGATCATGCCCCTGCCCGACGAATCCGAGTTCTTCATGCTGCCCGGCCGCCACGCCATGGGCTACAGCCAGGAGGACGGACGGGCCGAGGTCATGGAGGAGCTGGCCGTGGCCGCCTTCGCCTGCCCCGGCCACACGGTCACCGGCGTCGTGGCCTATGAATCCGACGACGACGCCCCGACCCTGCCCCTGCTCTCCTACGCCGCCATCGGCTACGCCAACGGCAAGTTCTGGGTCTGCGCCAAGCAGGTGGACGAGGACAAGCGCCAGGTCTTCACCCACATCCCGCCCGACCGCATCGAGGCGGGCGCGCACGAGCTGCTCTCCGAGATGCCCGAGAACCGGCTGGTCAACCACCTGGCGGGCTGCGCCCTGACCAGCGGATGCCCGGCGGCCAAGAACCTGGCGCTCGGCCGGTTCGAGTGCCCCCTGCCCACCTCCCAGGTGTGCAACGCCGAGTGCGTGGGCTGCATCTCCTACCAGCCCGAGGACTCCGGGTTCCCCTCCCCGCAGTGCCGCATCTCGTTTCGGCCCACCCCGGACGAGATCGTCCAGATCATGCGCCGCCACGAGTCGCGCGAACGCCGCCCCATTTTCTCCTTCGGCCAGGGCTGCGAGGGCGAGCCCCTGCTCGAGGCCGAGCTGATCTGCGAGGCGGTCGCCCAGTACCGCCACGAGGGCGGCACCGGCACGGTCAACGTCAACACCAACGGCTCGCGCAACCAGACCATGCCCGCGCTCAAGATCGCCGGGGTCAACTCCATCAGGGTCAGCCTCAACTCCGCGCGCAAGGGCCCCTACGAGGCCTACTACCGGCCCAGGACCTACACCTTCGACGACGTGCGCGAGACCATCTGCAAGGCCCACGACGTCGGCCTGTTCGTGTCCCTGAACCTGCTCTTCTTCCCCGGCATCACCGACACCGAAGAGGAGTTCGACGCCCTGGTCGAGTTGGGCGAGACCTGCCGCTACGACTTCATCCAGCTGCGTAACCTCAACCTCGACCCCGAACTCTACCTCCGCCTCATGGAACCCTTCGGCCACTCCCCGTCCATGGGCTTCAACAACTTCAAGAAACGACTCAAGAAAGCCCTCCCCTGGATCGACTACGGCTATTTCAACCCGTACCTCGGGTAGGTAGAAGAATGCCTCCGGGCCTCAGCCGTTGGCGAGTCTTCGAGCCTTACGGATGAGGACAGCAGCGATCGGCCAGAGGGGAAAACTTTTGAAAAAGTTTCCCCTCTGGACTCCCCTTCAAAACTTTTTGTGTGCCTTCGGCAGAGCCGTGCGTGCCCCCATCCAGCTTCTTTCTCGGCATTCCCAATTCCTCGCCGTATCGGGAAAGCCCAGCGACGAGCTAAATTGGCCAGCAGGCAATACCTGTACGAAGCATAATAGCAAAAAAAAGGGCAGGGCTATTGCAATAGCCCTGCCTTGAATCCGAATCGACTGGTACTTTTATCTCTTTCTTCTCGTAAATCCCACAAGACCCATGAAGCCCATTCCGAGCAGCATCATCGTTCCCGGCTCGGGAACGGGAGCAATGGACGGAGTGTCCCCCAGAATACGAACGCCGAAGTCGAGGTTGTCTCCGGAGTCCGGAAGCCACTCCCCCTTGTACAGCCAGGCATCGTTCCCGAGTGGATCGGGAGCACGGGTGGGCATTACGGCGCGGGAGAGGTTGGCGGTAAGGACGTTGTCTATGAGAATCTGTCCCGGGACCTCAAAGGCGACCCAGTACGTACCGGCATCCAAGGTAAGATCAAGCCCGGTCAGGCCGTTCCAGGCCAGTTCCTGATAGCCGACGGTAAAGTCGCCGGAAAGGTATTCCGTTGCATTGGGAACGTCACCGCCGTCACCATAGATCTTAAGACTGAACAGGTTGTATTCAGGACGGCGATCGCGGCCCATCCAACCCAGTACATCCGTGATGACGTATTGCGCATCAAGCGTAAACTCGGCCGCAACCCATGAATTGGACGGAGTAATCGTGAGGTTGGGCTCAAAACCGTACACTCTGTACGCCTCTAAAACCAGCCCGCTAACCGAAGTGGAGCTTGAATGACCGGTATCAACAATAAAGCTGGCTCTTGCCGGGGATGACACCATCAGGCCGACGGCCAGGACAAGCGCTGTAACAATTGTAACATCTCGTTGTGAAACAGACATGGCTAATCCCTCCTTTTTAAACCATCCTTTTTGAAATCCCTGCACCAACAAGGAGTTACCATCCTCGCAGAGAGCAGCTAGTATCCGCCTATATATTGTATATTAAATAATGAGTTCAAAGTCAATTACTGCTACGTATATTTTATTGCAGTGGCATGGGCGTACCTTTTGTACCACAACGTCCTGTCATGTTTTTATATTTGTTCTGGCCGGAGGGCGACGCCGTCCAATGGTTGAAAAATTACCCCCAGACGGTATATTTTATATTCGTCCATCATTCGCTGGTCGTTTCCGCCGACCTGTTGTCCAAATCCCCAAAGACGTGCGCCTCCGGCAGGCCGTGCGCCATCGAGGCAAGCCTCCTTTGGTCAGGCTATCCCAACAACCGTCTCCGCACTCCGCGAAGCGGCACCAAAAAGTTTAGGAGGGAAGAGGGGATGGGGGTCCGGGGGAAGGGGAGAGGGGAACCCTTTTCTCAAAGGGTTCCCCTTCCCCCGGCCACCGGAGGCATCTTCACCCCGGCTACTTGTGCGTGTCCTTGCGGGGTCGGGAGGCCATGATTTCGGTCATCAGGTCCATTTGCAGTTGCTGGATATCCAGGAGCCGTTCCCACTGGTTGGAGATGAGGTGGTCGAGTTTTTCGTGCAGGTGGCGGATTTCCAGTTCGGCCTTGAGGTTGACCTTGTAGTCGTTTTCGGCCCGGGCCCGGTCCTTGTCCTCCTGGCGGTTCTGGCTCATCATGATGATCGGGGCCTGGATGGCGGCCAGCAGCGAGAGCATCAGGTTGAGCAGGATGAAGGGGTACGGGTCGAAGGGCCGGAAGACGAGCAGCAGCGTGTTCACGAGCACCCATATGAGGATGAACGCGAAGAAAATAATGATGAACTTCCAGCTGCCGCCGAAATCGGCGATCATGTCGGCCAGCCGCTCGCCCGTGGTGCGCGTCCGGTCCAGCTCCTCTTCCGGGTTGCTGGAGAGCAGTTCATGCCGTTCCAGGCTCTGCAGCACCTCCTGGTCCAGCTCGCTCAACTCGCCCTTTTCCGAGCGCATGATGTCTTCCACGTACTTGAACCGGAAGTGGTTCAGGTCGTCCGTGCAGATGTAGCTGGACGGCGTGAAGTCCGGCCGTTCTTCGGCGATCTCGGCGAATATGGAGGGGCGGATGGTCGAGGCGGGGATCATGTTCGCCTTGCTCTGTCCACAGATGTGGCAGGTGTGCCTCGGCTTCGGCGAAGCCGCCTGGTGGGGGGAGGACTTTGTGGTCATGTGAAAACCTCGCTGTGCGGCAATAAGCTCCAGGTCAAACGGCGCGTTCCGGATCGGCGCATGCCCGGTTTACACGATAGTTACCCCAGCGCACCGGCCAGGTAAACCGCCTTGCGGAATTCCGGGGGCGGTTCCCTCGGCTGGCAAAGAAGAAAGCCCCTGCGGCGCATGTGCGCGGCAGGGGCCTTTTCGTCTTGGGGATGCGGTCTGTCTACGGGAAAAGGACCTCGACCTGTTCGGCGGCTTCCTGGCGCCTGGTGATTTCGCCGATGCGGAAGGCCTCGACGTCGTCGCGGGCGTCGAGCCGTTCCAGGGCCTCGTCGGCGTGTTCCGGGGCGACGATGAGGATGTAGCCGATGGAGCAGTTGAATATCTGGAGCATTTCGGGCCAGGACAGGTCGCCCTGCGCCTTGATCCAGTCGAAGACCGGGAGCATGGGCCAGGAGCCGAACTGGACCGAGGCGGCCACGCCGTCGGGCAGGACGCGGGGCACGTTGTCGTAAAACCCGCCGCCGGTGACGTGGACCATGCCCTTGACGGGCAGGGCGGCGAGCAGTTCGAGGACCGGCTTGACGTAGATCTTGGTGGGCTCGATGAGCACGTCGGCCACGGTCTTGTCCGTGCCGGGGAAGGTGTCGTCATGGTCCAGGCCGGATTCGGCCAGGAGCTTGCGCACCAGGGACCAGCCGTTGGAGTGCACGCCCGAGGAGGCCAGGCCGATGAGCACGTCGCCGGGGGCGATGTCCTTGCCGGAGACCAGCTTGGGGGTGTCGACCATGCCCACGGCGAAGCCGGACAGGTCGTATTCGCCGTCCGGGTAGAAACCGGGCATCTCGGCGGTCTCGCCGCCGAGCAGGGCGCAGGCGGACTGGCGGCAGCCCTCGCACACGCCGGAAACCACCTGGGCGGCCACGCCGGGTTCGAGCTTGCCGGTGGCGAAATAGTCGAGGAAGAAGAGCGGGGCCGCGCCCTGGACGAGCACGTCGTTGACCGACATGGCCACCAGGTCGATGCCCACGGTGTCGTGACGGTCGAACAGGAAGGCGAGCTTGAGCTTGGTGCCCACGCCGTCGGTCCCGGCCACCAGCATGGGGGCCTCCATGCCGGAAATCTCGGGCTTGAACAGGCCGCCGAAGCCGCCGATGTCCGTGGCCACGCCGGGCGTGAAGGTGGACTTGACCATGTCCTTGATTCGACGGACGAATTCGTTGCCCGCCTCGATGTCCACACCGGCTTCGGTGTATGCCTGGGATCGCTTGGCGCTGTCGCTCATGGGTCTCTCCTGGTTGGCTTTGGTCGCTTATAGATGGAAGGCGGACCAAGTTCAAGCAACAAGTGCGCGGCCCGCCATTTGCATTGCCAAGCCCGTATGCGATACCTATAATATAGGAATGTGGCAGTATCGCAATGCCTAGGAGGAAACCATGCGCCATTTCAGCGTCATAGCCGTCCTGGTCCTGGCCGTTGCCCTTTTGACGCCGACCATGGGCCTGGCCCAGAACAAGTTCAAGAACGAGGACACGGCCAAGAACCGCCAGGACGAGAGCTTCGGCACCCGGCCCGTGGAGGGCGAGGCGCCGGTGACCACCTTCGGCACCAACGCGGCGGGCAACTCGACCATCGACTCGCACCAGCCCAAGAAGGAAGAGGTGGACTGGTACGACAAGGTGATCATCGCCGTGGACCCGGACGTGTCCTGGCCGAACTCGAAGTCCACCACCTCCAAGACCACGACCACGGACGGCGTGGGCAACACCACCACCTCGACGACCACCACCACGAGCACGCAGGAATGACCGGGGCCGCGTTGCGGCCCGGCCCTTCTGGAATAAACGCCCCGGGAGGATCGACGTCATGATCGAAGCAAGACTCTGGAAACCGCTCAAGGACGGCATCGTCCAATGCCGCCTGTGCAACCATTACTGCATGATCGAGCCGGACGAACGCGGCCAGTGCGGGGTACGCGAAAACCGCAACGGCACCCTGTATTCCCTGAACTACGGCAAGGTGGCGGCCGTCAACCTCGACCCGGTGGAGAAGAAGCCGCTCTACCACTTCCAGCCGGGTTCCATGACCTTTTCCTTCGCCACCATGGGCTGCAACCTGGCCTGCACCTTCTGCCAGAACTGGTCCCTGTCCCAGCCGCCGCGCACGGGCGCGCCCATCCGGGGCCAGGCGGCCACGCCCGAGGAGCTGGTGGCCGAGGCCGTGCGCCTGGACGCCGCGTCCATCTCCTACACCTACTCCGAGCCGACCATCTTCTTCGAACTGATGCAGGACACGGCCAGGCTCGCCCACGGGGCGGGGCTCAAGAACATCATGGTCTCCAACGGGTTCATGAGCCGCGAGTGCCTGGATGCGCTCGGGTCCGACATCGACGCCATCAACGTGGACCTCAAGTGCTTCACCGAGGAATTCTACAAGGACGTCTCCGGGGCCCGGCTCGGGCCGGTGCTGGACAACCTGAGGCGCATCAAGCACGAACTCAAGTGGTGGCTCGAAGTGACCACCCTGCTCATCCCGGGCAAGAACGATTCGCCCGAGGAACTGGACCGGCTGACCGACTTCCTGGCCGACGAGATCGGGACGGACACGCCGTGGCACATCTCCCGGTTCCACCCCGACTACCAGATGACCGACGCCCCGCCCACGTCCGGCGACTCGCTGGAGACGGCCTACGCCATGGGCAAGGCCAAGGGGCTCGAGTACGTGTACATCGGGAACATGCCCGGCTCCAACAGACAGGACACGGTCTGTCCCGGCTGTGGCCGCGAGCTGATCAACCGGACCGGCTTCTCGGCCCGCGTCCAGGGCCTGCGCGACGGCAAATGCCAGGCCTGCGGCCGGATCATCCACGGCGTGGACCTCGGCTGACCGGCTTGCAAACAGCCCGCTTTTTCAGTAGGTATGCACACCCTCGCGCGAGCAGCCCATGGCTGCGAGCCTGGCCAGGAGATCGAGGATTTCGCCTGGCAAGGCGCAGGAAGGATTCAGGACCAGCCGCGTATCTCAATACGCAAGTGTCTGAATCCTTCGCGGCAACCCAGCCAGGGGGAATCCTCAGCCACCTGACGGAGTGTGGCGCAGACTGGTAGCGCGCCTGCTTTGGGAGCAGGATGCCGGGGGTTCAAATCCCTCCACTCCGACCAGCCGATTCAGGCCCCGGACATCGTCCGGGGCCTTTTCCGTCTCCGGCTTGACCGCACGGGCTCAAAACGGACACATTCACACCGAACCTTCCGACCAGCGTCCGGCACCCTGGATGGAAGGGCTCTCGGAGAATCCGGCAAGTTTCGCGGAGGATCGGAGCTTTTTCTCTTCTTCAAAAAGAGGTACTAAGACGGTCTCAATGAAAGCCTCGTTCGCCGTGACGGCTGCGGCAACGGGACGCCCCGCCACCGGAAATGGGATCGACTGGGCCCTGTCCGGGCTCACGCCGAGTGTTGTCTTGAATACGCAAACCTTGAAAAGTTTGAGGGAACCATGGAAAAAGCAAAAGTCTACTTCACCAATTTTCACACCAAGGCCTTCGGCGACGGGCTGCCCGCCAAGCTCAAGAAGATGATCAAGAAGGCCGGGATCGGTGAAATCGACATGAAAGGCCGGTTTGCCGCCATCAAGATGCATTTCGGTGAGCTCGGGAACATCAGCTACCTGCGGCCCAACTATGCCAAGGCCGTGGCCGACGTGGTCAAGGAGCTGGGCGGCAGGCCCTTCCTGACCGACTGCAACACCATGTATCCCGGCAAGCGGAAGAACGCCCTGGAGCATCTGGAATGCGCCTGGGAAAACGGCTTCACGCCCCTGACCGTGGGCTGCCCCATCCTGATCGGCGACGGCCTCAAGGGCACCGACGACGTCGAAGTGCCCGTCGAGGGCGGCGAATACATCAAGAAGGCCAAGATCGGCCGGGCCGTCATGGACGCCGACGTGTTCATCAGCCTGACCCACTTCAAGGGCCACGAGATGACCGGCTTCGGCGGCACCATCAAGAACATCGGCATGGGCTGCGGCTCGCGCGCGGGCAAGACCGAGCAGCACAGCGGCGGCAAGCCCGACATCGACGAGAAGAAGTGTGTCGGCTGCAAGGCGTGCATCAAGGAATGCGCCAACGACGCCCTGCATTTCGACGAGGAAGCCAAAAAGTCCCGCATCAATCACGACAACTGCGTGGGCTGCGGCCGGTGCCTTGGGGCCTGCAACTTCGATGCGATCGCCTTCGGCCTGGACTCCGCCATCTGCGACCTCAACCGGAAGATGGCCGAGTACACCAAGGCCGTGGTGGACGGCCGCCCGCAGTTCCACATCTCCCTGATCGTGGACGTCTCCCCCAACTGCGACTGTCACGGCGAAAACGACGTGCCCATCCTGCCCAACCTGGGCATGTTCGCGTCCTTCGATCCCCTGGCCCTGGACCAGGCCTGCGTGGACGCCTGCATGAAGGCCGAGCCGCTCCCCGGCAGCCAGCTCGCGAAGAACCTGGCCAAGAAGGGTTTCGTCGACCACCACGACCACTTCACCAACTCCAGGCCGGAATCCGAGTGGAAGACCTGCCTGGACCACGCCGAGAAGATCGGGCTGGGCACCAGGGAATACGAACTGATCGTGGTCAGATAGACGACAATCGAACCCTCGCCACGACGGTCCTCCGAAGTTCTTCGGAAGGCCGCGATCAGGCAATCCCCGGCCCCGGACAATGTCCGGGGCCTTTTTCGTACCTTGGCGGGGGGGGGCATTCCCCGCATCGCCCTAACGGATCACGATGTCCAGATTCTCCAGCAACGAAACGGCCTCCGGCAATGAGAACCGGGTCTTGTGCAGCGTATTGCGCTCGGCATTGATAAAATAGTTCCTGGACGTCGTGAAATCGGCAAAGCTCAAATCCACTTGGGAGAACCGGCACCGGGCCAAATCACAATCGTCAAAGACGGCATACCGCAATTTCGTATGCTGGAAGGACGCTTCTTCCAGCGAGCACGATGTGAAGTTGAACTTGGTCAGATTCATGTCGGAGAAAATATTGTTGTTCAGGTTGCACCTGTCGTAGATCGCGGACAGAAACCCGCCCACCGCGCTCCAGGCGACCCCGATCATCTTGCATTCCGAAAACCGCGCGTCCAGAAAGGAGGTATTCATGATTTCGACAAGGGATAGGTTGGACTGGACAAAGGTGCAGTTGTCAAAGCTGCAGCCCCTCAGCCGGCAGGACTGGAACGACGAGTGCTCAAACAGACAGTTGTAGAATTCCACGCCTTCCAGATCGCCCCGCCATTCCACGCGGGCAAAGGTTGCGTTCTCATAGCCATCCTCTTCAAAAACACCCATGTGCTCCTCCTACGCTCAAGCGGGCAAACAATCTCTGCCCGTCATTGTGACCGCATCCGGAACCGGAATCAATGGCGGCGGCGTCTTTGGTTCTCCCTGATGCGGCGGATACGGTTTTCCGTGGGCCGGAGGCTTGCCATCCGACCCGTTTCAGACCTATCTTGTAGGTAATGAAGTACCTCCTCATCCTCGCCGCGGCTCTCCTGGCCGCCCTGTTCGGGCTCTCGCGCCTGTCCGCCCGGCCCCCGGACCGGCTTGGCCCGGTGGACGGACGGCTCATGGACTGCCCGGACGCCGACAATTGCGTGTCGTCCGAGGCCGGGAATCCGGACCGACGGGTCGCGCCCCTGGCCGCGAGCGGGCCGGTGGACGAGGCCATGGCCCGGCTGGCCGAGGTCGTCGGGTCCATGGAGGGCGGGAAGGTGGCTGAGGTGCGCGGCAACTACCTGCACGCCGTGTTCACCAGCCGGTTGTGGCGGTTCCGGGACGACCTGGAATGCCTGTACGACCGGGGGACAGGACGCGTCGAGGTGCGCTCCGCGTCACGGGTCGGCTACTCGGATTTCGGGGTCAACCGCAAGCGGGTAGAGCGGCTCAGGGAGATGCTGAACGGTCGATAACCGCCTTTCGCAAAAGCGAAAAATCGGCTATGGAGGCGCATATGCACGGAATTGAATGGCACGAATCCAACTCGGTGGGCGTCCCCTCCATAGACGATCAGCACAAGCGGCTGATGGCCCTGACCAACCGGCTTTTCCTGGCCATCATGGACGAGACCGGGGAAACGGCCCTTGAGGGCGTCCTGAACGACCTGGCCGACTACGCCGTCTACCACTTCACCCACGAGGAAGGGCTGCTGCGCAAGTACGGCTATCCCGAGGATCTCCTGGCCGAACACCAGGCCGAGCACAAGGCCCTGACCGACCGGGTCCTCCACTACATCGCCCGGTACCGGGATGACCCCGCCAACCTGGACCTGTCGGTCTACGTCTTCCTTCGCGACTGGACCACCGAGCACATGGGCCGGTCCGACGCCCGGTACTCCGAATTTCTCATGGCCCACCACGCCAAGTAGCCCCTTGCCCGCTCCTCGGGGCGGTGTTTTCGCCGGCCTTCGCCCCCCCCGATTGACGCCGAAGCGGCCCTCCGGATACGGTCGGTAGGCCTGTCCTTTCCAGGGTCCGACAACACCAAGGAGCGATCATGTACTGTCTCTACGCATTCAACGGCGAACTGATGTGCTTCGTGCACGTCCTGCTCAACGCGCTCGACATGAAGGAAAAGGGCAAGGAGGCGATCATCGTCTTCGAGGGCATGGCCGTGACCCTCGTGCCCGAGCTGGAGAAACCCGAGAACCCCTTCCACGCCCTCTACCGGAAGGCCAGGGCGGCCGGGGTCATCGCTGGCGCGTGCAAGGCGTGCTCGTCCAAGCTCGGCGTGCTCGAGGCGGTCAAGGGCGCGAACCTGCCCCTGCTCGACGACATGTCCGGGCACCCGTC
This sequence comes from Pseudodesulfovibrio karagichevae, assembly GCF_041414475.1. Lineage (NCBI taxonomy): Bacteria > Pseudomonadati > Thermodesulfobacteriota > Desulfovibrionia > Desulfovibrionales > Desulfovibrionaceae > Pseudodesulfovibrio > Pseudodesulfovibrio karagichevae. The sequence goes on along the minus strand of NZ_JBGLYH010000016.1, from coordinate 43,564 downwards.
CATGGCCGCCTACATGGACAAGGGCTACACCATCCTGACCTTCTAGCCGACCGGTCCGCGTGCGCGGGAGGAAGCCCCTGCCGCGCACGCGGAATGTCAAACGTCGTTTTTTCGGCGATTTATCGAAAAAACACATAAAAACTTCACGGATTCCCCCGGAAAATCGAATTTTACCCGGCATAATCCGGCCCCAAAAGTGGACATCCCGTAAAATTTGTCATACAGACATCTCGCTTTTTAAAAATCCGTTCGCGGACTAAGGGAAGGGGCGCCCGAAAGGGGTCCCGTTCTCTTTTTCCGCTCCCGGGCACAGGGGCGCGCCGTCCCTCCGGCCCGAACGGAAGCCGCGCCAGGACCGCGCGGCCCACGTTTAAAAAACCGCAGGTGAAATATGGCTCAACGAGAACAATGGGGCTCCCGCGCAGGCTTTGTCCTGGCCGCGGTCGGGTCCGCCATCGGGCTGGGGAACATCTGGCGCTTCCCGTACATGGCCTACGAGAACGGCGGCGGCGCTTTTCTCATCCCGTACATCTTCGCCCTGCTGACCGCAGGCATTCCCTTCATGATCCTCGAATTCGGCATGGGCCAGAAGTACCGGGGCTCCGCGCCCAAGGTCTTCCGCGCCCTGGGCGAGAAATGGGAGTGGCTCGGCTGGATGCAGGTCATCGTCGCCCTGGTCATCTCCATCTACTACGTGGCCGTCATCGGCTGGACCATCAACTACACCGGGTTCGCCCTGAACCAGTCCTGGGGCGCCGATCCCAAGGCCTTCTTCTTCGGCGACTACCTGGGCCTGAGCAAATCGCCGCTGGCCCTGGGCGGTATCCGCTGGCCCATCCTGGCCGCCTGCACCCTGGCCTGGGGCATCACCTGGCTGGCCATCACCTCGGGCGTGCGCAAGGGCATCGAACGGGCCTGCAAGATTCTCATCCCGCTGCTCTTCGTCCTGGTCCTGGTGCTCATCGCCCGCGTGGTCAACCTGCCCGGGGCCATGACCGGCCTGAACTACCTGTTCCACCCCGACTTCTCCAAGCTGGCCGACTTCACGGTCTGGGCCGACGCCTACGGCCAGATATTCTTCTCCCTGTCCATCGGCTTCTCCATCATGCTGGCCTACTCCAGCTACCTGCCCGAGGACTCGGACATCAACAACAACGCGGCCATGACCGTGTTCATCAACTGCGGTTTCTCCCTGCTCGCGGGCATCATGATCTTCTCGGTGCTGGGCAACATGGCCCACGCCACGGGACAGGACGTGTCCGACGTGGCCGGAGCGGGCGTGGGGCTGGCCTTCATCACCATCCCGGCGGCCATCAACACCATGCCCGCGCCCGCCTTTGTGGGCACCTTGTTCTTTCTCTGCCTGACCATGGCCGGGGTCAGCTCGCACATCTCCATCGTCGAGGCCGTCAGCTCGTCCTTCATCGACAAGTTCGGCATCAGCCGCAAACGGACCGCCACCCTGGTCTGCGGCTTCGGCTTCCTCATGACCGTGATCTTCACCACCGGCGGCGGACTGCTCATCCTCGACATCGTCGACCACTTCGTCAACAATCTCTGCATCCTGGGCCTGGCCCTGGCCGAGATCCTGCTGATGAGCTACATCGTCGGACTGGACGACCTGAACGCGCACGTCAACGCGGTCTCCGACTTCAAGGTCGGCACCGCCTGGCGGCTCTGCCTCAAGCTCGTCACCGTGGCCGTGCTCGGCTACACCTTCGTCATGAACATCATCACCGACCTGGGCACCCCCTACGGCGGCTACGCGCAACCCGACCTGGCCCTGCTCGGCTGGTCCCTGCTGCCCGTGGCCTTCGTCCTCGGACTGGCCCTGAGCCGCCGCGAAGCCGCCTACGGCTTCGTGCGTCAAAACTAAGGAGGCACCATGACCACATCCGCCATCATCATGCTGTGCATCGGCCTGGGCGTCACCTGGGGCGGCGCCGCCTGCAGTATCCGCCTGGCCATCAACAACAAGCGCCACTAGACGGCGTTTCGTTCGCACGCGACCAGAAGGGGCCGGAACGCGCGACGTTCCGGCCCCTTTTTGCACGCTCCGATTGACAGGCCGCCCTGGCCCATCTATATTTTATGCCTGCTCTGGCTCAAAGGCGCCGCCTTTGCGCCCCTCACCCTTTGCTTTTCGCGCTTCCGTTTCCGGGTACAACCCTCATCGCATACAGGGGAAATTGCCATGTCCTACGGTCGCGCCATCAAATACTACGTCGTTTATTTTCTGATCTTCAGCGTCTTCGCCTGGCTCCGCTTCCAGCTCGCCGACATGGGGGCGGCCTCCCGGCTTCCGGGATACATGATCCCGGGGGAAACCGCCTGGGTCATGCTCTGCGTCTTCGCGGCCATGAGCCTGCGGCTGATCGTCATGAAGCCGGCCGAGCGCTTCGCCTTCGAGCGGGCGGGCCGACGCTGGGCGCGGTACGCCATGTACCTGGGGATATTCGTCCTGACGGCCTGCATCGGCCCGATCTTCGTCGGCGCGAAGCTCCATTCGCCCAACGCCTGGCTCGCGGCCTTCGTCCCGCTGGCCCTGTTCCCGCTCATCCTGAACGAAAAGCGGGAGCCGTATTATCTCCCGGCCAGGCACGCGCCCAAAGACGGCATGGGCCGCCCCATCAAGTATTCGTTCATCTACATGGCGGCCTGGATCACCCTGAACTTCGCCGTGGTCGTCTTCGCCGTCAAATTCCTGCACCTGGGCATATTGCCGCTCGCCCTGCTGGTCCTACTGATCCAATATGCGATCCTGCTGTCCATGCTCTACCGGCTCGTCGTGACCAAACCGCACTCCCGGTTCGAGGAGCTCTCCCCGCGCGCCCGGCGGCTCCGCTTCGCCCGGTACGCGGCCGCCTACGCCTTCTTCGCGACCATCGTCCCGATCGTCACCCACTACGCCTGGAGATGGCGGATGCCTTCACACCTGTACCTGGAGCTGCCGCTGTTCCTGTTCGCCGCCATGGGCACGGACGTCCGGCTGTACAGGAAGGGGGGCGGCTTCGCCAATCCCTTCAAACCGGAAAGAAAGGTCGACGACCAGGCGATCAAACGCCGCCTGGACAGGCTCGCCCGGGAGAACAACACCCCGGCCTGACCGCGCGGACGGAGGGCGCGAGATACTGCCGCATGCGCCCGGCAGACGGGCATGCACGGGGCGAAGTATTGACAGCCGGGCCACGGCGCGGGTACATGGATTCTGCTCTGGCGCAAAAGGGTCCTTTTGTGCGTCCCGCCTCATCCCCTTTCGCTTCCGGCCCTCTTTCCGGCGCTTCGTGTCGCCCGTGGAGAAGCCCATGTATCTGAAGCGGTATCTGTTCGCCCTGGTTCTGTACTACCTGTCCTATGCCCTGCTGGTGCGCTGGCAGGCCCTGTTCGGCGCACGCCCCGACGAGGCCCATGCGGCGGTGCAGGGAATCCTGGCCACGATATACGTGCTCATGAGCCTGAACCTGGTGGTCTTCCGGCCCCAGGCGCGGTTCGCCTTCGAGTCCTGGACCCACCGGACCATACGCTGGGTGCTGTACCTGACCCTGTACCTCGGGCTGGTGATGATGCCCGCCCTGCTGATGCTCCGCGCCGGTTCGGACCTGTTCCGCCTGACCCTGGCCGCGCCGGTCCTGCTCTTTCTGGGCATGCTCCATTCCCCGAAGCAAAAGGACGTGCCGGAACCGGACGACGGCCGGTTCGAGGACGGCCCCAGGCGGTGGATGACCTATGCCAGCGTGTACGTCATCGCGACCTATGCCGGAGCCATGCTCATCACGCGGCTGGCGCCGCAGCCCAACGTGCGCATGGGGTTGGTCCTGCTCTTCCTGGCCAAGTCCGTCATGGGCCTGTGGATGCTCCACCGGCTGACCGTGGCCCGGCCGAACGTCCGGTTCGCCTCCCTGACCGGCGGCCAGCGCTGGAAACGGTGCCTGGTCCACACAGGCCTGTACCTCTGCCTGGTCTTCGTCCTGCCGCGCATCCTGCTCGCCCTGACCGGGGGCGCCATGCCCCTGGACCTCCTGGGCATCATCGCGCTCCTGGCCTCGGCCGCCTACGGCCCCACCCTGGCCGCCATCCCCTGGCCCCCCCGCGAGCCCAGGCCCCTCCGGGAGACCGAAGAGGAGCGCCTGCGACGCCGCATGCGCGAGCTCCTGCCTCCCCTCCACCCGGACCGCTAGACGCAAAAAAAGGCGTCGGCCCCAATCGCCCGACGCCTTCCCTACTGACAGATTCCGCACTCCCCCGCGCCCGACAGCGTCGGCAGCAAAGCGCCCCGACGCCCTCCTCCGCCCCCGACAGCGTCGGCAGCGAAGCGCTCCGACGCCCTCCCCCTTCGCGCCCGAAAGCGTCGGCAGCGAAGCGCCCCGGCGCCCTCCCCGACGCCAAGAGGCTTTCGAGAGTGGTGTGGCAGTGCATTTTTCGAGGGCGCGGCCGACCGCAGCGTATTGCGTCATACGTGAGGATCGGCCGCGCCCTCGGAAAATGTGCTGACGCGCCGCTATCGGAAGCCGCCCGCGCCCCTACACGTACCAGTACATGACGACGTAGTGACACGCACTGCCGCCGATGACGAAGAGGTGGAATATCTCGTGGAAACCGAAGCGCCTCGGGAGGGGATCGGGCCATTTGACGGCGTAGATGACCGCGCCCAGCGAGTAGACCAGGCCGCCGGCCACCAGCCAGACGAGGGAGGCGGCGGACATGGCCTGGACCAGCGGGTAGATGCCCACCAGGACGAGCCAGCCCATGGCCAGGTAGATGCCGGTGGACAGCCAGCGCGGGGCCGAGAGCCAGAAGATCTTCATGGCGATGCCGCCGAGGGCGATAGCCCAGATGACCCCGAACATGGACCAGCCCCAGGGGCCGCGCAGGGGGATGAGGCAGATGGGCGTGTAGGTGGCCGCGATGTAGAAGAAGATCATGGAGTGGTCCACCCGGCGGAGCAGGCGGACGCCGCGCTCGCCCACGGGCAGCCAATGGTACAGGGTGGAGGCGGTGTAGAGCAGGATCATGCCGCCGCCGAAGATGGAGAAGGCCACGATATGCCACGGCAGGGCCGGGCTGGTCGCGCGCACGAGGAGCAGGACCGTGCCGAGCACGGCCAGGGCCGCGGCGATGCAATGGGTCAATCCGCTGATCGGGTCACGAAGCGATAGTCTCATAAGGACTCCCTGGCAATTGTGCCAGCTTCACTGTTACACAGTTGCCCGAAGCAAACAAGCGTTTGACGGCGGACTTTCCGCAACGGGCGGGCGCGACCGTGGCCGGGCATGAAGCCGCGCCGGATCAGAAACCGCCCCGGCTCCACGGCTCGACGTCGGAACTCCCGCACTGCTCGGCGTCGCTGATCAGGTCGGCCAGGGTGAAGGTGTTCAGCCGGTCGTACATGGCGTCGGCGGCCTCCTGCCACAGGCGGCGGGTCAGGCATTCCCTGATGCGGGTGCAGCCCTTGTCGCCGGACCGGCACTCCACCAGGGAGCCGTCGCCCTCGAGCGCGTGGACCACCTCGCCGATGGGGATCTCGGATGCGGGCTTGGCCAGGGAATGGCCGCCCCGGGGGCCGCGCTTGGACTTGACGAACCCCACGTCCTTGAGCTTGCGGATGAGCTTTTCCAGGTACTTGGCCGAGACGCCCTGGCGGTCGGCGATGTCCTGGATGCGCACCGGGCCGTCCTTTCCATGCTGGGCGATGTCGAGCATCATGCGCGTGCCGTAACGGCTGCGTGTGGTCAGTTTCATGAGTGGCCCCCTTTACGTTTTGCGGTCTGGAAACCCATGCCCTCAGGCACCCCTTCCCAGAGACAGGAAAACATTGATATACCCTATGATTACCATGAGCTTTGCGAGGAAGGCCCATGCCTGATTCCCCGTATAACGGCCTGCGCTACGCCAGATTCCCACGGAAATAAACACCATGTAGACGAGCCTGAACAAAAAGACGGCCGAGAATGCCCATATGGGGAGGCGCAGCTGAAGGGTCATGAGCATGATCATCGAAAACAGGAGGTTGGCCCCGAGGCCGTATCCCCAGAAGGTCAGGCCAAGCCCCTCCTCGCCTCTCCAGATTCTCCCTATCAAACTCATTAGTTGGTCTCCCCCGCAATTGTGTGCTCGGATAATTCCGAATCTTTCCGTAGGGGAATTAGCACAAAAAAAAGGCCGCGACAACAATCGCGACCTTTGGGGTCTGATTTTTCGCAAAGCCGTGCGGCTTACGGATTGCGGCGGCTCTTCATGTAGGCGGCCACGCCGAACAGGCCGAAAATCCAGCCGATGCCGCCGAAGATGTCGGTCATGGACGGGCCGGAATCATGCAGCTCGGCGAGCATGCGCTTGATGGGCTCCACCTCGCGCTTGACGATGGCGTCCACCTCGGCGGCGGTCAGCGCGCCCGCAGCGGACGCGGCCGGAGCGGAAGCCGGGGCGGACTCGGAGGCGGCCTCGGCCGGTACGGCGGGGTTTTCCTCCGCGACCATGTCGGACACGGGCCTGGGAGCATCGGCGAACTCTTCGTACCGCACGGTCCATTCGGCCTGGTGGCCCTGCCCGGCCTTGAGCAGCAGGCGCAGGTCCATCTTCTTTTCCCGGGCCGCCTCGGGGACGACGAAGGCGAACTTGCCGTCGGTGTCGGTCTTGCCGCTCAGCAGCAGGGCCCCGGTGGCCGCGTCATAGACCTCCACCTCGCCGTCGTAGACCCGCTTGGTCCGGCTGTAGCCGCTGTCGGTGACGATACGGTCGCCGTCGACGTAGGCGAAGATGTTCACCTTGTGGGCCTCGGATACGGCGGCCAGGCACAGGGTCGCAGCCAGGGCCAGACAGACGGCGATGATCAGGCGGTTCATGACGACTCCTCAGGTTGTGTGAAAATTGCGGAAAGGATCAACAGCCCAGGACCTCGGGCTTGACCTTGGACAGGAACGAATAGGCGAAGCCGGTGATGACGCCCTCGATGGCCATGACGGGCAGGTGGGCGACGAACAGCACCTGGGCCGCCTCGACAAACTCGTCACCGGACAGGGCCAGAGCCGTAGCAGTCAGGGTGGCGCTCAGGAGCATGGCCAGGAACCCGCAGGCGAAGGCCCCGGCGAATCGGCTGCCCGCGCCGCGCAGGAGCATGGGCCGGAAAAGGTAGTAGCAGAGCACGGCGGGCGCGGCCATGTTGAAGCAGTTGACCCCGAGCACGGTCAGGCCGCCGTACTGGAAGAGCACGGCCTGGAGGGCCAGCCCCACCAGGATGGACGGAAAGGCCGCCCAGCCCAGGACCACGCCGAGCAGGCCGCCCAGGATGAGGTGGGCGCTGGACGGGCCGATGGGCACGTGGATCAGGGAGGCGATGAAAAAGGTGGCCGAAAGGATGGCCACGGACATGATCCGGTCGTAGTCGATCTTCTTCAGGCCGATGGCCGTCCCGGCCACGGTGAGGACCGCCCCGCCCGCGAGGACCGGCCAGGATAAAACCCCTTCCGAGATGTGCATAGGACCCGCTTTCCATAAATGCGGACGGAACAACCCCCCGGATTCCGGGAAGATTTCGCCAGCGTGTTAACAATTGTGAATTTGTATACACCTCGCGAACCGTTTTTTCAAGCGGTCTTTGCGGGCGGCCCGGCGGGCGGGCGTATTGCCATCCCCGGCCCTTTGCGGCACTGTTGGAACGCACGGCAACCAAAGGGAGAATCCATGTCGGTCATCATTCGAAAGAGCTTGCTCGAACTCATCTTTTCCGGCGCGTTCATGAAGCGCTGGAACGACAAGCTGCGGCCCATGGAGCTGGTGGAGGTGGACAAGCAGGGGCACAAGATGATCGTGGCCTGGCTGCTCTTCCTGCTCAACTCCCGCGACATGGACGTGGCCCGCAAGCGGGCGCTGGGCGAGGCGATCATCGAGGGCGGCATCTTCGACTACCTCTACCGCCTGGTCATCACGGACATCAAGCCGCCGGTCTTCTACCGCATCAAGGAGAACGCCGAGGACTACCGCACTCTGACCAACTGGGTGCTCAAGGAGTTGACCCCGCGCATCATGCCGCTGGGCGAGGACTTCATGCGGCGCATGGGCGAATACCTGATGCACCCCGAGGACAAGGGGCTGGCACGGCGCATCCTGCACGCCGCCCACCTGTACGCCAGCTACTCGGAGTTCAAGCTGCTCAAGTCCATCAACCGCATGGACCACGAACTGACCGAGATCGAGCAGAGCTTCATCGACCGGCTGGAGGCCATGCGCGACCTGAACGGCGTGGCCGAGCTCCTCGACGAGGACGGCACGGTGCTCGGCGGCTTCGCGCGCATGTGCGGGCGGCTGCGGTTCCAGAAGCGCTGGTCCCAGACCCCGCGCGTGCCCGAGACCTCGGTCCTAGGCCACATGTTCATCGTGGCCGCCTATTCCTGGTTCTTCTCCATGGAGGTCGGCGCGTGCCGCGCCCGTTGCCAGAACAACTTCTTCTCCGGCCTGTTCCACGACCTGCCCGAGCTGCTGACCCGTGACATCATCTCCCCGGTCAAGGCGGCCTCCCACGACATCAGCGAGCTGATCCACGAATACGAGATCCTGGAGCTGCACCGGGTGGTCCTCAACCCCCTCAAGGCAGGCGGGTACACGGACATCACCGAGCGGCTGGAGTATTTCCTGGGCCTGGAGGTCGGCAGCGAGTTCAAGGCCACCGTGGTCCTGGACGGCGTGATCACCGAGGCCCCGGAAGCCGACCTGGCGGGCAGGTACAACCACGACACCCTGGACCCCAAGGACGGCCCCCTGCTCAAGGTCTCGGATGCCCTGGCCGCGTACATCGAGGCCCACACCGCCCTGAAGAACGGCATCTCCTCGGGCCAGCTGCACCACGCCCTGTACCGCATCCAGCAGAAATACAAGGAAGCCCCGGTGGTCGCCGGGGTCCAGGTCAGCGCCCTGCTGGCGGATTTCGACTAGACGGCACACGGCGGCACGCCGCCTTGTCCCCCGCTTCCTTTCGGTATATGGTCGTCTATCGGGCCGTTGACGTTCGGAATTCCAACCCTGCGGGAACAGATGCGAAACCGCCTCCTCCATACGCTCGTCCTGCTCGCCGTCCTTGCCGGGACGACCGGGACCGCGCACGCCATGGACAGGCTGGTGCTCCCGGCCGACACCTCGCCCCTGGACACCCGCTGGCGGTTTCCCCTTGAGGTGCTGACCCGGGCCATGATGGCCACGGAGGACACCGACGGCCCGTTCTGCATCGGCCGGTACCGGCTGCCCATGCACTTCGACCGTGCCCTGGCCGAACTGGGCGACGGCAAGTCGATCAACGTCAGCATCGCCACGGCCAGCCGGGAATGGGACGAGAAGGCGCTTCCCGTGCGCGTTCCCATCTTCAGGGGGGTGAAGAGCTACCGTCTGCTGCTGGTGAACAGCCAGTCCCTCGACCGCTTCCGCGACGTCCGCACCATGGACGATTTCCGCAGGTTAAAGGGCGGGGTGGTCTATCAATGGATTTCGGAGGACATCCTCGACCGGACCGGGTGCGCGTTGGTCAGGGCCACGAGCTACGAAGGGCTGTTCTCCATGCTCGCCGCCCGCCGCTTCGACTACATCCCGTCCTCCCTCAGCGACTGCTACCGTGAAGCGTCGACGCGGACCGTGAAGAACCCGGACCTCCGCGTGGAGCCGACCCTGGCCCTGTACATCCCGTGCCCGCAATTCTTCTACGTCTCGCCCGCCTTCCCCGGCCTGGCCGACCGCATCCGGCGCGGCATGGCGATCCTCGACGGCAACGGCACCCTGGACCGCATGTTCCACGACAACTTCGACGAGACCATCCGCCGGGCCGACCTCAACCACCGCCGCATCATCCGCATCGACAACCCCAACCTGCCGGACGGCATACCGCCGGAAGACCCCGTCCTCCACATCCGGCCGTAACCCGCCGTCCCCCGCGCGGTTTCCGGCGGCGATTTTTATTCATTGAGGCATGAAAGACGACGGCGGACGCGAGGATGCCCCCGCGTCCGGCAATGCGTCCGGCACAGGGAGCCCGCCTAGAAGGCGAACCGGCAGCCGGTGAAACGACGGCAGTAATCCATCCCCACGTCCCCGAGCCCGATCTCCCTGGCGTTTTCGCGGTGGCTGCGCAGCGCCACCTCCTGCACGTAGTCGGGCATTTTCGGGGCCAGGCCCAGGCAATGGGCGAGGGTCTCCCGCCTTGAGCCGTCGCCGCTCAGGAGGCCGTCCATGTTGTCCTCCACGTGCCGCGAGTGGAGCATCAACGAGTGGGTGAGGCAAGGCAGATACTCCGGATTCTCCTCTTCCTGGTAGCGCAGGCTGCACCGCTCCATGCCCCGCATGGTCCCCTGGGACATGCCGTGCATGAAGCTCCAGGGGGTCAGGCGGCGGCTCAGCTGCGCGGGCAGCATCCGGGTGTTGAACCCGCGCTCACGGGCCGCCCCGGCCCAGGTCTCGGGATAGATCTGAAAGATCAGGGGCCAGATCAAGCTGTAGGGGAACTCCCAGAAATCATGGGCATAGCCGGTTCGGTTGTGGTTGAAGAAGATGCCGTCGGGCGAGAGCTTGGCGAAGATATCGGCCGCGCTCCGCTTCTGGTCGCAGGCGTAGACCAGGGCGTTGATGCTGACCAGGAGGTCGATGGACCCTTCTTCGAAATCGAGGGGATTGGAGATGTCGTGCTTGAGGAAGGTCAGGTTCGGCTCGTCGAAGGAGGCGCGCGCCACGTCCAGGGCGGCGTCCGACAGTTCGAGCCCGAAGACCTGCGCCTCGGGATGGAGCCGGGCCAGGCCCGCGGCGGTGTAGCCCAGGCCGCTGCCGAGGTCGACGATGGTCCGGGGCGGGCGGGGCAGGCGCGGCGTGGCGAAGCGGTCCACTAGGTGCGCGAAGTTGCCGGTATTTTCAGCGGTTTTCCGGGCCCACTCCTCGGGCGGCGTGTCGGACAGGAGGCGCTTGTTCCGGACCCAGCTCTTCTCGTTGTAGTTGGTCGTTTTGCGCGGGACGATCAGGTGGTACTCGCCCTCGCGCGGCTCCTGCGGCACGGTGCCGGTCAGCTGCCGGAACGGTATCAGCTCGGCCTCCTCGCCCGTGGCCTCCACGTGTTCGGCCAGGGCCGCGGCGAAGACCTTCTTGTCGCTCCCGAGGAACAGCCAGTCCACCCCGCCCAGGCGGTGCATGGGCTGGCAAAATTCACCGCGCAGGAGCGACAGGACGAAGGGAAAGGCGAACGGGGTCCTGACGTAGGCGTCCACCCCCTGGAAGGTGAGGAACATGCAGCGCAGGTCGCCGAGATCGAGTTCGGGCCGGGGCCTGCTCTTGCAGTGGGGGATGCGGGCCTTGAGGATGAGGGGGAGCAGTTCGACGTAGTCGTCCACCGGGATGTAGACTTTGGTAAGCATAATTCACCATGCGCAGCGGTTGCGGCCCATTCCTACGGAGCGTGCCAAATTTTCCCACTGGGGGGATTCGCCGCAAGCTTATGCTAATTATGTGCCAAACAGGCCTGCGGAAAGGCCCCGCCCGCTACCGCGTCTCGGACCGGAGTTCCTCGACCTCGGTGACGAGTTTCACCTTGGTGACGATACGTTTGGGTACCGGCTTGCCCTCAAGGGCGTCGCAGGCCGTGGCTACGCCGAGGTAGCCCATGCGATAGGGCTGCTGGACCATGACGGCGTCGATGTACTTTTCCCGCAACGCCTCCCGGATCTCCGGGGTCTGGTCGAAGACCAGGACATGGCCCCTGCCCGCCAGGTTCAGCTCGCGCAAGGCCTGGACGCAGCCGATGGACGTCATTTCCGCCGAGGAAAAGACGGCCTTGGCGTCCGGGTGTTGGCGCAGCAGGTCCAGGGTGCGGTGATAGGCGTTGCCCACGCTGATTCCGATGAATTCCGAGTCGATCAACTCCGCGCCCGGAGCCCGGGCCGCCACGGTCTCCACAAAGCCTTTCTCACGGGCCAGGGTGGACCCGTTGTCGTCCGTGTGGCGCAGGAGCAGGATCGGCCCCTGGCCCTGGGTGAGCCGCAGCAGGTAGGCCGCGGCCTCGCGCCCGGCCGCCCTGTTGTCCGTGGCGATGAAGCTGGTCAGGTCCACCCCTTCCATGGACGAGTCGATGCCCAGCACGAGGGTGCCCCGTTGCCGCGCCTTGTTCAGGGCATCCGCCAGGTGGGTGGTGTGGGCCGGCGCGATGACGATGGCGTCGGGCCTGTCCTGCATCTCCTCGGCGAGGATGGCCTGTTGCGCTTTGACTTCTTCCTGGACCCTCGGCCCGCGAAAGACGACCTTCACGCCCCGCTCGATCCCCGCATCCATGGCGCCCTGCTTGACGGCCTCCCAATAACTGGTCGATTCGGCCTTGGGGATGACCAACACCTTGAACTCCCCGGCCATCGCGCCCACGGGGAGCGAAAACCAGAAGACGCAGCACAGCAGCAAGGGCAGCAGGGACCGCCCTCCGTCATCGACGCCGCTCTCGAAGCGGAATTGTCTCAACCTGTCCATCATGGAATGGGACTGCCCCCCCCCTTTCGTCTTCAAAACAATTATACCCGGGCCCGGACATCCGGCCTAGATCAATTCCAGCAGGGCCACGGTCTCGATGTGATGGGTGTGCGGGAACATGTCCACGGCGCGGGCGCGCTTCAGTACATATTTCTCCGAGAGCCGCTTCACGTCGCGGGCCAGGGTCGCGGGGTCGCAGGACACGGCGATGATCTTCGGGGAACCCAGGTCGAGGATGGCCCGGGCCGTGTTCTCATGCATGCCCGCGCGGGGCGGGTCGATGATCAGCACGTCGTTTTCGGGCAGCGCCTTGAGGTTGGCGGCGGTGTCCAGGGTGCCCACGGCGAAGTCGCAGTTGTACAGGCCGTTGAGCTTGGCGCTGGACCACGCCTTGGCCACGGCCTCCTCGCTGATCTCGAAGCCGATGACCCGGGCGGCCTTGTCCGCCAGGAAGATGCCGATGGCGCCGATGCCGCAGTAGAGGTCGAGCACGGTCTCGGCGCCGGTGAACCCGGCGAACTCGCGGACCGTGCCGAAGAGCTCGCCCGCACCGGCCGTGTTGGTCTGGAAAAAGGCGTTGGGCCCGATGTGGTAGCGAGCCTGGCGACCATCATGCTCGACCATCTCCTCCACCGCGCGGGCGCCCAGGCGGAAGACCGTCTTCTCGCCCACGGCCGCCAGGGAACGGCGGGCGCGCGATGAGTGGACGAAGGAGGTCAGGTCCGGGAAACGGTCCACCAGGGTCGCGCCCAACTCCTCGGCCCGGGCGTAGTGGCGCGTCTCCTCGCTGGTGATCAGGTGGACCATGATCTCGTTGAGCGAGGTGTGGCGGACCACCAGGTGCCGCCAGAAGCCGTCGTTCGCCTCCGGGTCGAAGGCGGGCAGGCCCGAGGCGCGGGCGAACTCGCGGGCCGCGCGCAGGATATCCACGTCCCGGCCGGCGCAGAGGTGGCACTCCTCGATGTCCAGGACCGGAGCAAGCCCCTTCTCCCCGGCGGCGAGGTTGGAGCGCAGCCCCAGGTGCAGGCCGTCGGAACGCTGCTCGAAGGCGAACTCCATCTTGTTGCGGTAGTTCCAGACGGCGGGCGACGGCGCGGGCGCGTCCATGACGAACCCTTCCACCCCGCCGATGCGCTTCAGGGCGTTCTCCACCTGGGCCGCCTTCTGGGCCACCTGCTCGGGGTAGTCCAGGTCCTGCATGGCGCAGCCGCCGCACTCCCCGAAGTGGGGGCATCTCGGCTTCACGCGGTGCGCGGACGGCGTGACCACGGTTTCGAGCACGGCCTCGGCGAAGCGTTTCTTGGCTTTGGCCACGCGGGCCGTGACCGTATCGCCGGGCAGGCCGCCCGCCACGAACACGGCCATGCCGTCCACGTGGGCCACTCCCCGGCCTCCGAAGGCCAGGGACTCGATGGAACATTCTATGATTTCGTCTTTCTGCAAGGGCATGGGGCGCCTCCTGTGGTTCCGGTTGGCCTACACTGTGGCACGCCGGGACGCTGTATACAATGATTGTCGCGGATAGCGGGTTTGACATGGATTGAAGCGGCTGTCTATGGTTTACCCCATGCTCGACAAGGCCACCGCCCTGCCCGCCCTGCTGCGAAAACTCGACAAGCTGCCCCAAGGACACGCCCTGGACCTGCGCACATACAAGCGCAACCGCTCGGTACTCATCCGGCGCGCGGGCGCGGACGCCTTCGACGTGGCCGAGGACGGCTTCCACCGGGAGGACTTCCGGGTCCCGTTCGCCGACCTGAAAAAACTGCTCAGGGTCCTGCTCAAGCGGGAGTTCCCGCGCTCGGCCAAGATCCGGGTCTACGACCTCGGCGCGGCGGAAGCGGCCGGACTCGGGGAGCGCAAGATCATATGATCGACCTCGGCGCGGCCCTGCCCACGGCCCTCTCCCGGCTGAGGAAGCTGCCCGACGGCGCGGTGCTGGAGCTTCTGACCTTCAAGCGCGACCGGGGCGTGGCCGTGCGCAGGGTCGGCGCGGGCTTCGAAATCCGCGAGTTCGGCTACCTGGACGAGACGAGCACGGAGGACGCCGCCGGGCTCAGGAAGCGGCTCAAGGCCATCCTCAAGCGGGAGTTCCCCCGGTCCAACAAGGTCCACGTGCGTGAGCGCTGAGCCGTGCGCCTAGCTCCGGGCCGGCGGGTAATACTCGCGCAGGGTCATGGAGAAGTAGCCGACCGCCACCTTGGACTTGACCCTGACCGGAATGCGCCGCTCGTCGGCCGAGAACCAGACGTACAGTTCGGCATCCTTGGACTTCTTGAACACCCCGGACAGGTGCTTGATGTCCAGGCGCACTCGGTAGGCGTCCACGTCGCCGATGCCGGTCTCGACGCGCTCCCTGTCCTCCACGTACGCCTTGCCCACCACCGACACCTTGCCGTCGGACACGTTGGCGTCGAATTCCATGCCCTTGTACAGGGAGTGTTTGCGGAAGGCGAACAGGATGGACATGGGGTCGAAGACGTTCTCGGGCTGGTCCAGGGTGTGCTGCAGCTTGCCCCGGGCGTAGCGGTAGGACCGGTTGGTCTTCTTGTCGAAGATCAGCTCCACCTTCTTGTGGTAGGAGCCCTCGTTCTGGTCTTTTTTGTAGCGCAGGGCGTAGTTCACATCCATGTCGGTCCAAGCCTCCATGGTGTCCCGGACCTTATAGAAGTTGTCCACCCAGCCGAGCGTCCGCGCCTTGGCGAAGAAGTATCGGGCGGGCCGGCCGTCCATCTCCGTGTCCTCCATGCAGAGCAGTTCGGCCCTTCCCGCGTGGATCACGGTCCAGTAGATGTCGTAATAGAGCCTCTCGCCCTGGCCGAAGGGCATGGCCGGGTCCTCGGCGGACCGGGCCGGAACGGCCAGAAGGAGCACGAAAAATGCGGTCAGAATGATTTTGCGCATGCCACATAGTCGGCACGAACCGCGCCCAAGTCAAGGAGGAGCCCTGTAACCACGCCGTTGTTATGGACAAATACCTGCACACGAGGTACGACAGGCAGAGGAGAAGCCCTGACTCAAGCCAGTTACCGGAGGAAAGCCCCTATGATGCTCAGAAAACGCGCCTGGGACATGATGCGCGACGAATACCCGACCGTACAGGAAGACGCCAGTCTGGCCGAGGCCATCCGCGTCATGCGCGAGGCCATGGTCGAGGCCCCGGACTCGCAGGTTGTGGTGGTCAAGACCAAGGGCGGCAAGCTCAAGGGGACCATCAACCTGTGGCAGCTCTTCAAGGCGGTCAAGCAGTCCGTGCTCAAGGACGAGAACCTGACCCTGGACGGCGAGGTCGACTGGGACCAGCAGTTCGCCAACGCCTGCCTGATCTGCACCCAGCTTAGGCTCGACGAGTACATCATCCCCAACCCGCCGCTGCTCAAGCCCAACGACCCCATCCTGGTGGTCCTGGACGTGTTCCTCAAGTCCCGCCGCGACTGGGCCCTGGTGGTGGAGTCCGAAAAGGTCATGGGCGTGGTCTACGTCACCGACGTGTACCGCGACATGACCCGCGACATGGTCCAGATCTTCAAGAAGTAGTTTCCGCGATCCCCCGAAACGCGCAGGGCCCGCTCCGGATGGAGCGGGCCCTTTATTTTCGGCAGTGTCGTGGCGGAGTGCGGCGCCCGCCCTACTTCATCTTCAGGTCTATCAGCAGGAGCATCTGCAGCGCCTTGGTGATCTCCGCGTCGTAGCGCGGATCCTGGGCCAGGGCGTTGGCCGCCTGGACGGGGTTCATGGCCTCGGCGTAGGGCCGCTTGGTGATCATGGCGCAGAAGGAGTCGGCCACGGCGGTCAGCCTGCCGGGGAACTCCTGCTTGACCGACTTGAGCGGATAGCCCGAGCCGTTGACCCGCTCGTGGTGCTCGGACACGCACTGGTCCATCTCGGCGTAACGCAGGCCGAGCTTGCCGAGCATCTCGAAGCCCACCTTGGTGTGGGCGTTGACCTTGGTGCGCTCGTCGCCGGTCAGGGGCTTGTCCTTGGTGCGGATGAAGACGGGCACCTTGGCCATGCCCAGGTCGTGCAGGAACAGCCCGGCCAGGACGCGGTCGAAGGTGGGCCGCTTGACCGCTTCCGCAAAGCCCTTGTCCTTGAGCTTGCCCCACAGGGCCAGGCCGAGGAACCCGGTGTTCATGGAGTGGTTCTCCAGGGTGTGCTCGCGGTGCAGCCGCCGGACCAGGGCCCGTGCGCGGCGGATGTCGGCATAAAGGTATTCGGACAGGACCATGAGGTCCACCCAGAGCTTGTCGAAGACCGCATTCACGGGCTGCTCGAAGAACTCGGCCAGCCTGCGGGTCAGGGCCTGGGTGAAGATGTCCGCGATCTCCTTTTCCTTGAGGTTCCCGTCCACCAGGACCAGGTCGAGCTGGTAGCTGATGTGCTTGACGTAGACCGGATGGTCCTCGCGGGAGACGAAGACCAGCCCCTCGTTGGTCAGTTCGGCCAGTTCGGCCACCTGGTCGTTGGAAAGCCTGCCGCCGACCTTGTAATACGGCACCACCCGGGCGACATCCTCCTTGAAGGTGAAGATGTTCAGGGGAGGCCGATATTTGTTGAAGCTGCCCAGGATGTCCTCGCTGACCTGGTAGTACTCCTCGTTGAGTCCGTCGGGAATGTCGTGCTTCTGGTCGGCTCGCATCGCTGGGCTATTCCTCTTCCTTGTTCAGTTTCTCGTACAGCTTGACCACGTTGGTCTGGGTGGTGGACTTGCCCTGCTCGGGCTGGCCCGCCGTGATGATGACGATATCCCCTTCCGAGAAGTCCGCGCTCTGCCGGACGAAGACCTCGGCGCGCTCCTGATGGTCGTGGATGACGTCCAGGGGTATGGCAGGGATAACCCCCCAGGACAAATTTGTGAAGTGCCTTACGACGCGGTCGGACGACAGGGCGTAGACCGACTGCCGGGGGCGGCAGGACGAGAGCAGCCGGGAGGTGGCCCCGGAGGTGGAGTGGCAGACGATGGCCCGGGCGTTGGTCTTGCCGGCGAGCATGGCCGCGGCATAGGCCAGGAAGGTCGAGGGGTTGTCCCTGGCCCCGCCCCGGTCCAGCTCCTCGGGCCCGGACTCGAACATGAAGGCCTCGATCTGATAGGCGATCTTGCGCATGAACCGGACGGTCTCGCCCGGATAGTTGCCGATGGCCGTCTCCTCGGAGAGCATGACGCAGTCCGCGCCGTCCAGGATGGCGTTGGCCACGTCCGTGGTCTCGGCCCGAGTGGCCATGGGCGAGTTGACCATGGACAGGAGCATCTGGGTAGCCACGATGACCGGCTTGCCCGCCTGGTTGCACTGCTTGATGATGCGCTTCTGGGCCACGGGCAGCTCGGCCAGGTCCAGCTCCAGACCGAGGTCGCCGCGCGCCACCATGATGCCGTCGGCCTCGTCGATGATTTCGTCCAGGCAGTCCAGGGCCGCGGTGCGTTCGAGCTTGGCGATGATGGGCAGGGACTTGCCGTGCTTGAGCATCTCCTTGCGCAGGTGGCGGATGTCCTCGGACTTCTGCACGAAGCTCATGGCCACCACGTCCACGCCCAGCTCCATGCCGATGGCCAGGTCCGCCTTGTCCTTGTCGGTCAGCGGGGCCAGCGGGGTCTTGGTGCCGGGGAAGGTGATACCCTTGCGCGGCGGGCACATGCCCGAGTTGGTGGCCTTCAGGCGGATGAGGTTCTCGCCCTCGATCTTGACCACGTTGAAGCGGATCATGCCGTCGGACAGGGCCACGGGGTCGCCGATCTTCACGCCGTGGAACATCTCGGGGATGTCCAGGCAGATGAACGGCTCGGTCACGCCCTCGGCCTTGTCCGGGGTGCCGAGCAGGACCTCGGTGCCCTTGGTCACCTCGATGGCCCCCAGACCCACGTCGCAGGTACGGATCTTGGGCCCGGACAGGTCCTGGAGCACGGTCAGGGTCAGCCCGGTCTCCTTCTCCAGCCTGCGGATGATATCGACCATCTTGGCGAAGAACTCCTTGCCGCCGTGGGAGAAATTGAGCCGGAAGATCTTGGCCCCCGAGCTGACCAGCTCCTTGACGCCCTCATAGGTCTCCGTGGCTGGTCCCAGCGTGGATATGATCTTGATATGCCTGTCCATGACGGCCTCCCCTCCCCGGCTCGCGCCCTGCGGGCGCTCCTGCCGGAGCCTGTCTTATGTTTTGAATTTACAGAACAATTGCCGAGGGCACTCGTTCAAGAGTGGTCCAAGTCTAGGCCCCGGCCGTAAAAAAATCAATTAAACTCGGTGAATTTTGCCCAGCATTTCCTGGCGAACGGTTGACTTTCCCTTGATTTTCGCGCAGAGGTGGGAAGAAGTGGAATTTAGTGTGGACATGGTGTAAAGATGTGGAGCAAGATGGTGTTCCGGGGAAAACGATGAAATTCAGAGGTCACGCACACAGAAGCCTGGACGACAAGGGACGGCTGATTCTGCCGCCCGAGTTCCGGGATGCGATCCGGGATGAATTGCCGGACGGCGTCATTGTGCTGACCATCTTCGACAAACACGTCATCGGCATCACCCCGGACCAGTGGAACAAGCTCGAACGCGAGCTGGAGTCCATCAAGTCGCCCAGCCGCGAGCTGCAGAACACCATTCGGCTGCTGAACCTGGGGTACACCGAGACCCCGGTGGGCAAGCAGGGGCGCATCGCCATTCCCGCGCACCTGCGCAAGTCCGGCAAGCTGGACAAGGAAGTGGTGGTCATCGGCGCGGGCAGGCGGCTGGAAATCTGGTCCGCCGAGGCATTTGAAGAGCTGCTCGACCAGGACTACGACGTGTCCACGGAGCTGGCGGAAAACAACGTCTCCCTGCCCTTCTAGATGAAGACGGGAGAGGTCAGCCCCGCATCGCTCCACACCACGGTTCTTTTACATGAAGTGGTTCGGTGGCTGCGCCCCCGCCCGGGAGGCCGTTACATGGACGGCACGCTGGGCATGGGCGGCCACAGCCTGGCGCTTCTCGAAGCGGCGGGCGAAGGGGCCGAGCTCGTGGGGCTCGACCGGGACCGGGAGGCGTTGGCGCTCGCGACCAAGCGGCTTGAGCCGTTCAAGGACCGCGTGCACCTCTTTCACCTGCCCTTTTCCCGGTATGAGGAAGCCCTCGACGAGGTCGGCTGGGAGTACATCGACGGCGCGGTCCTGGACCTCGGCGTGTCCTCCCTCCAGCTGGACGAGGCTGATAGAGGATTCAGCTTCATCCACGACGGGCCCTTGGACATGCGCATGGACCCGGACGTCGGCCCCCCGGCCGAGGAACTGGTCAATACGCTGAAACACGGGGAGTTGGCGCGGATCATCCGGGTCTACGGGGAAGACCCCCTGGCCGGGAAGATCGCGTCCGCAATAGTGAGGGAACGGGAAAAGGGAGCGATCACGAGGACGCTTGAGCTGGCCGAGATAGTGCGGCTGGCCTACCCGCCGAAGATGCGGCATACGGCCCGCAACCACCCGGCGACCCGGACCTTCCAGGGACTGCGCATAGCGGTCAACAGGGAAACTGAGGAACTTGAACATTACCTTTCAACCATAGTCGGACGCCTGAGACCGGGCGCGAGGCTGGCCATAATTTCGTTTCACTCCCTGGAGGACAGGGCCGTGAAGCACGCATTTCGGGATGCCGCCAAAGGGTGCAAATGCCCCCCGCATCAACTCCACTGCACCTGCGGCGGCGTGCCCGAGATGAAAGTGCTCACCAGGAAACCGGAGGCCGCCTCGGATGCCGAGCGGGACGCGAACCCCCGCGCCAGGAGCGCCAAGCTCCGGGTGGCGGAGAAGCTTAGCCCCGACGGAGAAGAAGCATGAGCAAGACCGACAAGACGCTCCTCTGGATGGTGCTGGGCCTTTTGGGCATGGCGCTGTGCCTCGGTTTGGGAGCGGTCTGGTTGAACATCGAGCGCATGGATCTGGCATACGACCTGCGCAAGATGGAGCAGAGCCTGGGCCGGAAAGAGGATCTGGCCGCGAAACTGACGGTTGAGAGGAACAACCTGGTTTCGCCCTACAGGCTGAAAAAGCTCGCGGGCCAACTCGGCCTGGGAGTGGCGGCGCCGGGCCAGATACGGCGCATTGCCTCGCAATAGCGACGCGCTTACGCCATACAACGCGCCGCCATAGTGGGAAACAGGGAATACGATGGCACAGGACAAGACAAGGCGCACGGATCACAGCGGGATCAAGATGGGGTTCGTCATGGCCCTCTTCTCGATCGCGCTCGGTGCTCTGTGGGTGCGCACCGGATGGGTGCAGCTCCATGACGGCGACGACCTGGCCGATCAGGCCTCCAGGCAGAGCCGCGCCGCCGAATACGAATACGGCGAGCGGGGCCGCATCTTCGACCGCAACGGCGAGATGCTGGCCACGTCCGTGGAAGCCCAGTCCGTGTTCGCCCGTCCCCACGAGATCGAGAACATCGACGTGGCCGCCGACACCCTGTCCCGTGACCTCAAGCTCCCCCGCACCGAGGTCTACCGCAAGCTCAAGTCGCGCCGGAAATTCATCTGGATAAAACGGCAGGTCTCGGACCGCGAGGCCGCCGCCCTGAACCGGGCCGACCTCAAGGGCATCCGCCTGACCACGGAATATTCCCGCATCTATCCCAACGGGCATCTCGCCGGGCAGCTGCTCGGCTTCACCGACATCGATGGCCGGGGCCGCGAGGGCATCGAGCACGTCTTCGACAAGCTCCTCGCCCCGAGCAAGGCCGAGTTCGTGGTCCAGCGCGACGCCACGGGCCGCCATCTCTACCTGGACGCCCACGGCCGGGAGATCGACGTCAACGGCCAGGACGTGCAGCTGACCATCGACACCCACATCCAGCACGCCGCCGAGCAGGCCCTGGCCAATTCCATTTCCAAGTACGAGGCCAAGGCGGGCATCGTCCTGGTGGTCGACGTCAAGTCCGGCGACATCCTGGCCATGGCCAGCGAGCCCTTCTTCAACCCGAACACGGTGCGCTCGTCCAGGCCGTCCCATCGCCGCCTGCGGCCCCTGACCGACATCTACGAGCCCGGTTCGACCATGAAGCCGTTCCTGTTCGCCGCCGCGCTCCAGGAGGGGACCATCACCCCGGACACGCTGATCGACTGCGAGAACGGCCGCTGGAAGGTGGCCCGCCGGATCATCCGGGACACCCACCCGTCCAAATGGCTCCCGGCCCACAAGGTCCTGCGCTACTCCTCGAACATCGGTTCGGCCAAGATCGGCATGAACCTCGGCGCGGGCGTGTACTACGACTATTTGACCAAACTCGGTTTCGGTGAGAAGACCCACCTCGGCCTGCCCGGCGAGTCCTCGGGCATCCTCCGGCCTCCGGGGTCCTGGTCCACCGTGGACCTGGCCTGCATCAGCTTCGGCCAGTCCATCGGCGTGACCGCCGTGCAGCTGGCCCACGCCTTCCTCTGTCTGGCCAACCAGGGGGCCACCCGCGACCTGAATCTCATCCTGAGCCCCAGGGAAGCGCGCAAGAACGCCTCCATCCAGGTGTTCACCCCCGAGACCGCGGCCACGGTCCTGAAGATGATGGAAGAGGTCGTCCAGGAGGACGGCACGGGCCGCAGCGCGCGCATCGAGGGCATCACCATGGCGGGCAAGACCGGCACCGCCCAGAAGGCCTCCAAGGACGGGGGCTACGGCGACCAGTACCTGTCCTCCTTCGTGACCCTGGTCCCGGCCAAGGACCCGGAGCTGCTGGTCATCACCATGATCGACGAACCGCAGAAGGCCAACTACGGCTCCATGGTGGCCGCCCCGGTCTGCCGCGAGGTGACCGTGCGCACCCTGGCCTACCACGGCCAGCTGTCCGAGACTCTGCACGCCTCGGCCGGGGACAACGGCACCGTGGACGAACTGGCCGACGAACCGCTGACCGGGGCCGTGCCCGCGCCCGTGGCCCGGATCGACGACGGCAAGGTGCCGAACATCGAGGGCATGCCCGTGCGCCGGGCGCTC
Organism: Pseudodesulfovibrio karagichevae; assembly: GCF_041414475.1. Lineage (NCBI taxonomy): Bacteria > Pseudomonadati > Thermodesulfobacteriota > Desulfovibrionia > Desulfovibrionales > Desulfovibrionaceae > Pseudodesulfovibrio > Pseudodesulfovibrio karagichevae. The sequence continues at coordinate 21,147 of NZ_JBGLYH010000016.1, read as the reverse complement.
GAGACCCTGGTTCGGATGGGGATAGTCCCCGTGCTCAAGGGGCAGGGGATGACGGTCAAGCGCCAGGAGCCCGCGGCGGGGCAGCCCTGGCCCGGAAACCGCACCAAGGAGGGAGCGGATGATGTTTTTGTTCTCTGGCTCTCATAGCGAAAAGGAAAAGGTACGGGGCGTCATGGATTTCGAGACCCTGTTGGAAAAGGCGAAAAAAGGCCTGGTCGTGCGCACGGATTCACGCAAGATCCAGGACGGCGAGTGCTTCGTGGCCATGCCCGGCACGGCCGTGCGCGGCATCGACTACATCCCGGGCGCCATGGACAACGGCGCGCGCTACATCGTGGCCCCCGAGGCCGCCCGCGACCTGGTCGCCCCGGTGGTCGAGAAGCGCGCCGTGGCCGTGTACGTGAAGAATCCGGCCATCGCCCTGGGCGAACTGGCACGGGCGCACTTCCACGTCATGGACCGCGACCTCAAGCTGGTGGCCATCACCGGGACCAACGGCAAGACGACCACCTCCTACATCATCGAGCACCTGCTGGCCCGGAGCGGGCTCAAGGTGGGCGTGCTCGGCACGGTCAATTACCGCTGGCCCGGCTTCATGATGGACGCCCCCCTGACCACCCCGGACTGCTGGATGATCCACGAGCTGCTCTTCAACATGAAGAAGGCGGACGTGGACGTGGCCGTCATGGAGGTCTCCTCCCACGCGCTCGACCAGTACCGCGTGGCCGGGCTGGACTTCGACGCCGCCGTGTTCACCAACCTGACCCAGGACCACCTGGACTACCACGGCGACATGGAGACCTATTTCCGGGCGAAGGCCAAGCTCTTCGCCGAGTACCCGCGCCTGGACAAGGCGGGCGTGATCAATTTCAACGACCCGTACGGCCTGCGCCTGCTCAAGGAATGCGAGGGCGGCATCGGCTACGGCATCGGCGAGACCGACGCGGTCCGCGCCGAGGTCGGGGACAAGCCCCTGGTCCAGGGGCGCATCCTGTCCATGACCGGCCAGGGCATGGAGATCGAGACCTCCTTCAAGGGCAAGACCTGGGTGGTCCAGTCCCCGCTGGTGGGCTCGTTCAACGCCATGAACCTGCTGGCCGCCCAGGCCGTGGGGCTGCAGCTCGGCCTGAACTGCCGGGACATGCGCACGCTGTCCTCCTTCCCGGGCGTGCCCGGACGGCTGGAGCGGGTCATGAACGACCGGGACCTGGACATCTTCGTGGACTACGCCCACACCCCGGACGCCCTGGAGAACGTGCAGGAGACCCTCAAGGAACTGGATTTCAAGCGGCTGATCACCGTGTTCGGCTGCGGCGGCGACCGCGACCGGACCAAGCGCCCGCTCATGGCCGCGTCCGCGGCCCGCTACGCCGACGTGGCCGTCCTGACCTCGGACAACCCGCGCACCGAGGACCCGGCCGCGATCATGGACGACGCCCGCCCCGGACTGGCCGGGGCCAAGCGCGTCATGGAGAACCCCGACCGGGCCGAGGCCATCAGGATGGCCGTGGCCGAGATGGAGCCGGGCGACGCCCTGCTCATCGCGGGCAAGGGGCATGAGGACTACCAGATCATCGGCACCACCAAGCGCCACTTTTCGGACAGGGAAGCCGCGCTCAAGGCCATCGAGGAAGTGTATTCGTGAACCTGACCCTGGCTGAAATCGCACGCTGCCTCGGCACCCTGGCCGACGAGGGCTTCGAGAACACCGTGGTCACCGAGGTGAAGACGGACTCCCGCACCGTGGAACCCGGCGATCTCTTCTTCTGCATCGCGGGCGAGAATTACGACGGCCACGAGTTCGCGGCCCAGGCCGCCGCGAGCGGGGCCTGCGCCATCGTGGCCTCGCGCATGATCGACAAGCTCGACGCGCCGATCATCATGGTCCGCGACACCAAGGCCGCCCTGGGCAGGCTGGCCGCCTGCTGGCACGACACCTGCGGGGCGAAGCTGGTGGCCGTGACCGGCACGGCGGGCAAGACCACGGTCAAGGAAATGCTCCACGCCGTGGTCTCGCGCAAGTTCGCCACAGCCAAGAACTACCGCAATTTCAACAACCAGATCGGGCTGCCCGTATCCATGCTCAAGGCCTCGGCCGACCAGGAGCTGTGGATCATGGAGCTGGGCATCTCCCGCCTCGGCGACATGGAGGAGCTGGCCCCGGTGGCCAGCCCGGACCTGGCGATCATCACCAACGTGGGCCCCGGCCACCTGGAAGGCCTCGGCGACGAGGCGGGCGTGGCGAGCGCCAAAACGACCCTGCTGCGCTACCTGCGCCAGGGCGGCCGCGCCGTGATCGGCAAGGACTATCCCCTGCTCTGGAACGCGGCCCTGGAACTGGTGGACGCGCCCGTGGGCTTCTCGGGCCGGGACGACGCCGACACCGACTTTTTCGCCGTATTCCTCGGGGCCGCCTCCGACGGGCGGGGGCGCTTCCGACTGAGGACCCCGGACGGAGACGGCGAGCTGACCGCCCCGTTCCTCGGGGCGCACTATGCCGAAAACCTGGCCTGCGTGGCCGCGGCGGCCCACTGCCTGGGCCTGTCCCGGGACGACGTGGTCGAAGGGGTAAACGCCATGACTGCGGACCCGCAACGGTTCTGCTGCAAGATCGGCAAGGGCATCACGGTCATCGACGACACCTACAACGCCAACCCCCTGTCCATGGCCCAGTCCGTGCGCACCGCGCGGGAAATGGCCGGGGAAAAGCCCCTGGTCCTGGTGCTCGGCGACATGCGCGAACTCGGCAAGGAGGCCATGGCCCTCCACGAGGAGCTCGGCCGGGTCCTGCGCGAGGTCGCGCCCGCCATGGTCTTCTACAAGGGCGACCACTTCCTGGACGTGGAGCGCGGCTTCGGCGGGTACATGCGCGAGGCCGACAAACCCGAAGCGTTTCTGGAGGCGTGGCGCGAGCTGTGCATCACCGAGGGCGTGGTCCTGGTCAAGGGGTCCCGCTCCCTGAAGATGGAGCAGTTCGCCAACGTTCTCTGCCGGACGCTGGACGCCCGGGCCCAAGGAGGCGGGCTGTGATCTACAATCTGCTCGTCCCGCTCAGCACGGACGTCGGCGTCCTCAACGTCTTCCGGTACATCACCTTCCGTTCGGTCTGGGCGCTGCTGACCGCGCTGATCATCTCCATCCTGTTCGGACCGGCCATGATCCGCTGGCTGACCCGGATCAAGTGCGGCCAATACATCCGCGAGGACGGCCCCAAGCACCAGGCCAAGCAGGGCACCCCGACCATGGGCGGAATCATGATCCTGCTCTCCGTGGGCGTATCCACCCTGCTGTGGGCCGACCTGACCAACATCTACGTCTGGCTGACCCTGCTGGCCTTCTCCGGGTTCAGCGCCATCGGCTTCGCGGACGACTACATCAAGGTGGTCAAGCGGCGGAACAAGGGGCTGTCGGCCAAGGCCAAGTTCTCCCTGCAATGCCTGGTGGCGGCCACGGCCATCGCCCTGCTCATCAGCGAACCGGCCTACTCCACCCGGCTGTCCGTGCCGTTCTTCAAGAATTTCAACCCGGACCTCGGCTGGTTCTACCTGCCGTTCGCCCTGGTGGTCATGGTCGGCGCGTCCAACGCGGTCAACCTGACCGACGGCCTGGACGGGCTGGCCATCGGCCCCATGGTCGTGGCCATGGCCTGCTTCGCCATCTTCGTCTACGTGTCCGGGCACGCGACCATGGCCGAATACCTCCAGGTCCAGAACATCCAGGGCATCGGCGAAGTCACGGTCTTCTGCGGGGCCATGGTCGGCGCGGGGCTCGGCTTCTTGTGGTTCAACGCCCACCCGGCCCAGGTCTTCATGGGCGACGTGGGCTCGCTCGGCCTGGGCGGCGCGCTCGGCTTCGTGGCCGTGCTGGCCAAACAGGAACTGCTCCTGGCCATCGTCGGCGGCGTGTTCGTCTTCGAGACCCTGTCGGTCATCCTCCAGGTCGGCTACTTCAAGCTGACCGGGGGCAAGCGCATCTTCAAGATGGCCCCGCTGCACCACCATTTCGAACTCAAGGGCATCCCGGAATCCAAAATCATCGTCCGCTTCTGGATCCTGTCCATACTCATGGCCCTGATGGCCCTGTCCACGCTGAAACTGAGGTAGAGTCGTGAACCGTATCGTCCGCAACTTCATCAACGAGGCCATTCTCACCGGCAAACGGGCCGTGGTCGTCGGCACCGGCAAGTCCGGCCTGGCCGCCGCCCGGCTTTTGGACGTGCTCGGGGCGAAAGTGCGCGTGGTCGACCGCGACGAGGCGGTCACCGAGGACAAGCTCGGCCCGCTCAAGGGCAAAGCCGAACTGGTCACCGGCCCCCACGAGAAGGCGCACTTCGCGGACGCGGACATGATCGTCTTCTCCCCGGGCGTGGCGGTGCGCAAGCTCGCTCCGGTGCTCGAAGGCATCCCGACCCGCAACCTGGTCTCGGAGCTGGAGTTCGCCTCCTGGTTCATCGAGGCCCCGATCCTGGCCGTGACCGGGTCCAACGGCAAGACCACGACCACCACGCTGATCTCGCAGATCCTGGAGAAATCCGGCCGCCGCGTGTTCACCGGCGGGAACATCGGCGTGCCCCTGTGCGAATACCTCCTGGACATGGAGCCCGCCGAGATCATCGTGCTCGAGGTCTCCAGCTTCCAGCTGCAGAACTGCCGCCTGTTCAAGCCGCACGTCGGCGTGTTCCTGAATTTCTCGGCCAACCACCTGGACTACCACCAGGACCTGGACGAATACCTGGACGCCAAGCTGCACCTGTTCAGCCGGATGACCCTGGACGACACCGCCCTGCTGCACGAATCCCTGCACCCCCTGCTCGACGGCCGGACATTCACCAGCGCGCGCATCGAGTGGTTCGGCCCGACCAGCCGGTTCGAGGCCCCGTACCTCATGGGCGAGCACAACCGTTCCAACGTGGAGGCCGCCTGGCAGGCCGTGAAGCGGTTCGGGGTCACCGAGGAGCAGGCCGCCGAGGCCATCCGCGACTTCCGCCCCCTGCCCCACCGCATCGAGCCCGTGGCCGAGAAGAACGGGGTGCTCTACATCAACGACTCCAAGGCCACCACCCTGGACGCGGCCGAGGCCGCCGTGCACGCCTTCGACCGCCCGGTGCGCATCCTCATGGGCGGCGTGTGGAAGGGCGGCGATGTGGCCAAATTCGCCGAGGGCATCGAGGGCCGCGTGGCGGCGGTCGGGCTGTTCGGCGGCTCGCGCGACGTCCTGGAGCCGGAACTGGCCAGACATTTTTCCGTGACCTGGGACGAGACCCTGGAAGCGGCCGTCCGGCGGCAGACCGCCCTGGCCGCGCCGGGCGACGTGATCCTGCTCTCCCCGGCCACCTCGAGCTTCGACCAGTACAGGAACATGGCCGAACGCGGCGCGGACTTCAAACGCGCGGTGGAGGGGATCGATGGCTAGCGCGCTGAACGCCCAGAAAGGCGGCGAAAAGGGCCGCATGGACTACTGGCTGCTGACCGCCACCCTGATGCTGGCGGGCTTCGGCCTGATCATGGTCCTGTCCGCCTCGGGCATCATGGCCGAGCGCATCTACGGCGACACCTACTATTTCTTCAAACGCCAGCTGATGTTCACGGGCGCGGGCATCGTGGCCATGGTCGCCATCATCCAGATTCCCCGCAAGGCCATCTACTCCCTGACCTACTTCTGGGTGGGACTGGCCATCATCCTGCTCGCCCTGTGCGTCAGCCCGCTCGGGGCCAGCGTCAACGGGGCCAGCCGCTGGGTGCGCATCGGCCCGGTCAACGTCCAGCCCCTGGAATACGCCAAGGTGGCCCTGGTCCTGTACCTGGCCTACTTCTTCGCCCGCAAGCAGGACCTGGTCCGGACCTTCTCGGTGGGTTTTTTGCCGCCCTTCATGGTCACGGGCCTGTTGTGCGGCCTGCTCCTGCTCCAGCCGGACTTCGGCGGGGCCGTGGTCATGTGCGGCCTGCTCTTCTTCATGTGCCTGGCGGGCGGCACCCGGTTCAGCTACCTGTTCATCTCGCTCATCTTCGCGGGCGGCGCGGGCTGGATGCTCATTTCGTCCTCGCCCTACCGCTTCAAGCGCTGGACCGCCTTCCTGGACCCCTTCGCCTCGGCCCAGAACGAGGGCTACCAGCTGGTCCAGTCCCTGTACGCCTTCGGCTCGGGCAAGATCTTCGGCACCGGCATCGGCGCGGGCCAGCGCAAGCTCTTCTTCCTGCCCGAGGCGCACAACGACTTCATCATGGCCGTGGTCGGCGAGGAGCTCGGCTTCGTGGGCATGTCCCTGTTCTTCGTCCTGGTCGGGCTGTTCCTGTACCGGGCCTTCCGCGTGGCCATGCGGCTGGAGGACCTGCAGGACCGGTTCACGGCCTTCGGCACGACCCTGATCCTGGCGCTGGGCATGGTCCTGAACCTGGCCGTGGTGCTCGGCACCGTGCCGCCCAAGGGCGTGGCCATGCCGTTCATCTCCTACGGCGGCTCCTCGCTCACCGTGTCCTTCATCTGCGCGGGCATCCTGCTCAATCTCTCCCGGAGGGTGAAGGCATGAGCCTGAACCGCGTCGTACTGACCACCGGCGGCACCTGCGGCCACATCTTCCCGGCCCTGGCCGTGGCCACGGCCCTGCGCGAATACAACAAGGGCGTGCGCATCCTGTTCATGGGCGGCCCCGGCCCCGAGGGCGAGCTGGCCCGCAACCACGGCCTGGAGTTCCTGGAGCTGCCCGCCAGCGGCGTCATGGGCAAGGGCATCCCCGGCATGCTCTCCGGCCTGGGCTGGCTCGGCACGGGCATCCCCAAGGCGTTGTACGAGGTCTGGCGCTTCCGGCCCGAGGCGGTCATCGGCTTCGGCGGCTACGCGGGCTTCTGCCCGGTGCTGGCCGCGCGCATCCTGAACGTCCCCACGGCCGTGCACGAGCAGAACTCCGTGCCCGGCGTGACCAACAAGGTGCTCGGCAGGATGGTCAAACGGATTTTCCTGAGCTTCCCGGACACCATGGGCGTGTTCCCGGCCGACAAGACCTTCCTGACCGGCAACCCGGTGCGGCCCGAGATATTCAAGGCGGGCGAGCGGCGTCGCGGCCGGATCGCGGGCAAACGGCTGTTCGTCTTCGGCGGCGGCCAGGGGGCCCGGCCCATCAACGACGCGGTCATCGAGGCGTTGCCCAGGCTCATGGAGGCCGGGGTGGAGATCGTCCACCAGGCGGGCCGGATAGACTTTTCCCGCGTGCGCGCAGCCTATCAGGCGGCGGGCGCGGACCCGGCACAGGTCCGGGAATTCATCGACGACATGGGCGCCGAATACACGGCCTGCGACCTGGTGGTCTGCCGGTCCGGGGCGTCCACGGTCTTCGAAATCGCGGCGGCGGGGGCCCCGGCCATCTTCGTGCCCTTCCCCCAGGCCACCCACGATCATCAGACAATGAACGCGCGCGCCATGTCGGACATCGGCGCGGCCGTGCTGCTGCCCCAGTCGGGCTTGAGCGGCGCGGCCCTGGCCGACCGCGTGCTGGAACTGCTCGCCGACCGCGAGCGGCTCGAATCAATGGAAACAGCGGCCAAGGGCATGGCCAGGCAATACGCGGCGCGGGACATCGTGGCCGGGTTGACCGCCATGGCCGGGCAGGAGTTATAGAGTATGGCAGCACAGGGACCGTATCTCACCGTGGGCGGCGAGGCCTGCCCGGCCATGCGGGCCAGGGTGAACAACATCCACATGGTCGGCATCGGCGGCTCGGGCATGAACGGCATCGCCGAGGTGCTCATCAACATGGGCTTCAACATCACCGGCTCGGACCTGTCCGCGTCGGCGGCGGTGCGGCGGCTGGAAAAGCTCGGGGCCACGGTCTACATCGGCCACGGGGCCGACAACGTGGGCGAGGCCGACGTGCTCATCAAGTCCACGGCCATCCCGGACAAGAACCCGGAGCTGGTCGAAGCCCGCGAGCGCGGCATCCCGATCATCCCGCGCGCCGAGATGCTGGCCGAGCTCATGCGCCTGAAGACCGGCATCGCCGTGGCCGGAACCCACGGCAAGACGACCACCACCTCGCTCCTGGCGACCATCTTCACCGAGGCGGACCTGGACCCGACGGTCATCATCGGCGGTCGGCTGAACACCTACGGGGCCAACGCGCGCCTGGGCGAGGGCGACTACCTCATCGCCGAGGCGGACGAGTCGGACGGCTCCTTCCTGCGGCTCGCGCCGATCATCACCGTGGTCACGAACATCGACAAGGACCACATGGATTTCTACGACAACCAGGACGCCATCGACCTGTCGTTCATGCGCTTCATGAACTCCACCCCGTTCTACGGCATGAACGTGGTCTGCGGCGACGACGAGGGCGTGCAGCGGCTGCTCCCGCTGATCAAGCGCCCCTACCTGACCTACGGCCTGGGCAGGCAGAACAAGCTCAGGGGCGAGATCATCAGCTCCCACCTGCGCTCCCTGTTCAAGGTCTACTACGACGGCGAGGAGTGGGGCGAGGTCACCGTGGCCCAGCCCGGCACGCACAACGTGCTCAACGCCCTGGCCTGCATCGGCGTGGCCCTGGAGGTCGGCCTGGAAAAGGACGAGATCATCCAGGGGCTGGGCAACTTCGGCGGCGTGGGACGGCGCTTCGAGCGCAAGGGCGAGAGAAAGGGCGTCATCGTGGTCGACGACTACGGCCACCACCCGGCTGAGATCATGGCCAACCTGAAGACCGCCAAGGAATGCTACCCGGACCGGCGGCTGGTGGTCGCCTTCCAGCCCCACCGCTTCTCGCGCACCCAGGCGTTGTTCGGCGAGTTCTGCAAGGCCTTCGGCGACGCGGACATCCTCCTGCTGACCGAGATCTACCCGGCCTCGGAGTCGCCCATTCCCGGCGTGTCCGGCCTGTCGCTGGCCCAGGGCATCAAGCAGGTCTCGGAGACCAAGGTGCAGTTCTTCCCGGACTTCGAGTCCCTGGAGAAACGGCTCAAGGATATTTTGCGGCCCGGCGACCTGTTCATGACCCAGGGCGCGGGCTCCATCTGGAAGATCGGCGAGAACTGGCTCGAACAGGAAGACGAACCCGAAGACGGCCCGGAGAACGGCAACGGAGACGAGGAGCTGTAGATGCCGCTTGAACTGACCGCCAATCCCCTGCTCTGCGAGCGCACCACCCTGCGCCTCGGCGGCCCCGCCGTGGTCGAGGCGGTCGTGCGCGAGGAAGCCGACCTGGACGAGCTCTCGGCCTTCCTGACCAGGGAAACCCTGCCGCCGTTCGTCATCGGCGCGGGCAGCAACCTGCTGGCCGGGGACGATCCCCTGGAGCTGGCCCTGGTCCGCGTGGCCGACTGCCCCGGCCCCGAGCGCGTGGAGCGCGACGGCTCGGCCATCATCGTCCGCTGCGGCGCGGGGCTGAGGCTGCCCGGCCTGCTCGGCTGGGCGCAGAAGGCGGGCTTCTCCGGCCTGGAGGGCATGACCGGCATCCCCGGCACCGTGGGCGGCGCCGTGGCCATGAACGCGGGCTCCTACGGCGTGGAGATCGGCGACCTAGTCACCCGCGTGCGGATATGGTCCCCGTCGGGCGGCCTCGCCTGGCTGGACCGCAACCAGTGTATTTTCGACTACCGCCACTTCTCCCCCGTGAAGCTGCCGGGCAAGTGCCTGGTCTGGGAAGTTGAGCTGGCCCTCAGGGAGTCCGACCCCAAGGGGGTGCGCCATTCCATGCACGACGTCTACGAAAAGAAGAAGGCCGCCCAGCCGGTCACGGCCCGGACCGCGGGCTGCGTGTTCAAGAACCCGCCAGAGGAAAGCGCGGGCAGGCTCCTGGACAAGGCGGGCATGAAGGGCGTGCGCCTGGGGCACATGGCCTTCTCGGACGTGCACGCGAATTTCCTCGTCAACCTGGGCGGCGGCAAGGCCGCCGACGCGCTCGAACTCATGGCCTTGGGCCGCGAGCGGGTCATGGACCAATTCGGCATAACTCTCGAACCGGAGGTCATCGTACTGTGAGCACCCTGACCATGGGCAAACAGAGCCGCCTGAACATCGGCGGAAAGCGCGCCGCCCGCGGCAACACCCGCAAGCGCAGAAAAACCGCCAACCCCCTGCTGGCGCGCGAGTCCTCCACGCGCAGGCTGGTGGGAGCGGGCCAATTCATCGTCCGCATGGTCATGCTCAGCCTGGTGCTGTCCATGGTGGCCGTGCTCGGCGTGGGGCTGCTCTACGGGTACCGCTACATCACCGCCCACCCCTATTTCGACCTCCAGGACATCCGCGTGGCGGGCAACGACCGGCTGAGCTACGAGGACATCCTCAAGACCGCCCAGGTCGATCTCGGCCTCAACTGCCTGGACATGAACGTGGGCGAGGTCAAGAACCGGCTCGACGCCAACCCCTGGATCGACTCCGTGACCGTGCGCCGCGAACTGCCCAACCGGCTGCTGATCGACGTGCGCGAGAAAGTCCCGGCCTTCTGGGTGCGCCAGGGCGCCGGGTTGTATTTCGCGGACGCCCAGGGCCGGGTCATCGCGCCCATGCACCCCGGCGAGCAGGCCTCCCTGCCCATCCTGAGCGTGGCCGACGACCTGCCCGGAGGCTCCGAGGTCCTGACCGGCATCCTCAAGAAGATGGCCGACCAGGAGACCCCCTTCACCCAGGCCCAGACGGCCTGGATCAAGCTGACCAGCGCCCACGAACTGGAAATCTACCTGGACGGCGCGGCGGGCGGCAAGGGGCTGATCGTGAAGCTGTCCATGGACCGCTGGGAGGTCCAGCTGGAGCGGCTCAAGGTGGTCTGGCGCGACCTCATGCGCCGCAACGAATTCGACGACGCGGCCATTATCGCGGCCAGCGGCGACAAGATCTGGATACAGAAGCGCCAGAACCCGGCAGCGGGTTAGCGCCCGACAATATCTCACAGGGAACAACACAGGAGTCAGTATGGCTAGAAACGATCTCATAGTGGGCCTGGACGTGGGCACCACCAAGATATGCACCGTGGTCGGCGAGGCCACGGACAACGGCGTCGACATCATCGGCATCGGCACCGCCCCCTCCACGGGGCTGCGCCGGGGGGTGGTCGTCAACATCGAGAAGACCGTCCAGTGCATCAAGAAATCCCTGGAGGACGCCGAACTCATGGCGGGGTGCGACATCCGCACCGTCTACGCGGGCATCGCGGGCAGCCACATCCAGGGCTTCAACTCCCACGGCGTCATCGCGGTCAAGGGCGGCGAAGTGACCCAACGCGACGTGGACCGGGTCATCGAGGCGGCCAAGGCCATCGCCATCCCCATGGACCGCGAGGTGCTGCACACCCTGCCCCAGGAATTCATCGTCGACGACCAGCGCGGCATCGCCGATCCGCTGGGCATGGCCGGAGTCCGGCTGGAAGTGAAGGTCCACATCGTCACCGGTGCGGTGACCTCGGCCCAGAACATCATCCGCTCCTGCAACCGGTCCGGCCTGGACGTGTCCAACATCGTCCTGGAGTCCCTGGCCTCCTCCAAGGCCGTGCTCTCGGCCGAGGAGCGCGAGATCGGCGTGGCCCTGGTGGACATCGGCGGCGGGACCACGGACATCGCGGTCTTCTCCAAGGACTCCATCAAGCACACCAGCGTGCTGGCGCTGGGCGGCCACAACCTGACCAACGACATCGCCTACGGCCTGCGCACGCCGATGATGTCCGCCGAGAAGATCAAGATGGACTACGGCTGCGCCATGGCCGACCTGGTCACCTCCGAGGAGATCATCGAGGTCCCGAGCGTGGGCGGCCGCGAGTCGCGCAAGATGAGCAAGCGCGTGCTGGCCGAGATCTGCGAGCCGCGCTGCGAGGAAATCCTCGCCCTGGTGGACCAGGAGCTGATCAAGTCCGGGTTCAAGAACATGATCGCCGCGGGCGTGGTCCTGACCGGCGGCACCGTGCTCATCGACGGCATGCAGGAACTGGCCGAACAGATTTTCGACCTGCCGGTGCGCATCGGCTTTCCGGCCGAGGGCATCGGCGGCCTGGCCGAGGAGGTCAGGAGCCCCAAGTACGCCACGGCCGTGGGGCTGCTGCTCCACGGGGCCGAAGAGGAAGGCCTGCACAACAAGGTCCGGCCCTTCAAGATCCGCGACGACTCCGGTTTCGACCGCATCGTCGGCAGGATGAAGAAGTGGTTCTCGGACATCGCTTAAACGAGGAATGACTTTGAGGATACAGGGAAACGCTCAACAGGGAACAAACTGAGGAGGACATTGAAATGGAATATTTCGAGATCGAACATGAATCCAACGCCAAAATCAAGGTCGTGGGTTGTGGCGGAGGCGGCGGAAACGCGGTCAACAACATGATCCAGTCCGCGCTCAAGGGCGTGAAGTTCATCGTCGCCAACACCGACAGCCAGGACATCCACAAGTCCCTGGCCGAACACAAGATCCAGATCGGCGAGAAGCTGACCAAGGGGCTCGGCGCAGGCGCCAACCCCGAGATCGGCCGGTCCGCCGCCATGGAGTCCATGGACCAGATCCGCGAGGCCCTGGACGGCTCGGACATGGTCTTCATCACCGCCGGCATGGGCGGCGGCACGGGCACCGGCTCCGCCCCGGTGGTGGCCCAGGTGGCCAAGGAACTGGGCGCGCTGACCGTCGGCGTCGTGACCAAGCCCTTCTACTTCGAGGGCAAACGCCGCCTGGAACAGGCCGAAGAGGGCACCCGCGCCCTGGCCGACGTGGTCGACTCCATCATCACCATCCCCAACGACCGCCTGCTCCAGCTGGCCGCCAAGAAGGCGTCCTTCTCGGACATGCTCAAGAAGGCCGATGAGGTCCTGTACTACGCGGTCAAGGGCATCGCCGACCTGATCACCGTGCACGGCCTGATCAACCTGGACTTCGCCGACGTCAAGGCGGCCATGTCCAACTCCGGCATGGCGCTGATGGGCACCGGCATCGCCTCGGGCGAGTCCCGGGCCAAGGAAGCGGCCATGAAGGCCATCACCTCCCCGCTGCTCGAGGACGTGTCCATCGAGGGCGCCAAGGGCGTGCTGATCAACATCACCTGCGGCCCGGACATGCTCATCGACGAGGTCTCCGAAGCCGCCGACATCATCTACAAGGAAGCCCACGACGACGCCGAGATCTTCTTCGGAACGGTCTTCGACCCGGACGCGGGCGACGAAATGCGCATCACCGTCATCGCCACGGGCATCGAGCCCGCCATGGAAGAGCCCGAACCGGGCCTGTCCAAGGCCGAACAGCAGAAGCTGCTGTTGCTCGGACCCCGCGGCGTGAACAAGACCGTCGAACAGCCGCGCCGCGCCGGGCACCAGCGGGTCCTGAACACGGACCGCAACATCCCGGCCTACCTGCGCAAGGCGGGCGGCGAACTGAACACCACGGACCTGCCCTCCCGGCAGGTCGGCCAGCGCGTCGTGGGCGGCAATCTGCCGGGCCCCGGCGAAGAGGAGTTCATCTTCGAGGAAGACAACCTCGACGTTCCCGCGTTCATCCGCAAGAACGTGGACTAGACGCGATATGCGGCGCGTGTAAGGGGGTGCCCTCATCGGTACCCGTACCCTGTATCATGGCGTGTCGGAGCCACCTGCTCCCGACCTCGGAGGACGGCTGCCCGTGGCGCTGGCCGTCCCCGGAGGCGATAAGGCGGCCCTGTCCGCGCTCGGCTGGCAGTCCGTGTATCGGGCCCTGGCCGAAGCGCCCGGACTGGCCGTGGAGCGGGTCTTTCCCGACAAGCTCGGCACCACCGAGGGTCTTGATCCCCGAACGCGCGAATCAAACAGCCCACTATCCTCATTCCCTGTAATAGCCTGGAGCATCACGTTCGAGGAGGATTTCCTCAGCCTTCCTCGAACGCTCCTGGCAGCGGGCGTTCCGCCGCTTGCGGCGGAACGCCCATCTCTTCCCCTGGTCGTGGCCGGAGGCCCGGTGGCCTTTCTCAACCCCGCGCCCATCGCCCCGTTCGTGGACTGCTTCTGGGTGGGCGAGGCGGACGACCGCTTTCTCCTCTTTTTCGACACCCTGCGCCGACTGGTCTTTGACGGCGCGGACAAGGAAGCCATCCTCGACGCGGTCAAAGACATGGACGGCGTGTACGCGCCGGGCCGCTCCAGGACACCGGTCAAACGGATCACCTCGGGCGGCCAGGGCCCCCTGACCGACCCCGCCTTCTCCTGCTTCATCTCGGGCCGGGCCGCCTTCCGCGACACCCTGCTGCTCGAGGTCAACCGGGGCTGCCCCTACGGCTGCCGGTTCTGCGCGGCGGGATACATCTACCGCCCCCCGCGCCACGCCGAACTCGACGAACTCAAGCGCATCGTGGAGCTGGCCGACCCGCCCAAGGTGGGGCTGGTGGGCACGGCCCTGACCGACTGGCCGGAGCTGCTCCCGTTCCTCAAGTGGCTGCACGAACGCAAAAAGAAATTTTCGCTCTCCTCCATGCGCGCGGACGGCATCACCGAGGAGCTGCTGGTCTACCTGCGCGAACGTGGCATCCGGACCATCACCCTGGCCCTGGAAGGGGCCAGCGAGCGGCTGCGGCGGATGATGAGCAAGAAGCTCGATCCCAAGGACTTTCTGAACGCGGTCCGGCTGTGCGCCCGGTACGGCGTGAACCACCTCAAGATCTACATGATCGCGGGCTGGCCCGGCGAGACCGACGAGGATTACGCCGAACTGGCCGAATTCCTGGCCGAGATCGTGCGCATCCGCGGCGAAGAGCCCGGCGGGCGCAAGAAGCAGTTCATGCGCATCACCATCGGAGTCAGCTCGCTGGTGCCCAAGCCGTTCACCCCGTTCCAGTGGGCCCCGATGCTGTCCGAGGACGCCCTCAACGCGCGCATGAAGAGCCTGGAGAAGCTGGCCAAGCCGTACAAGGGCGTGACCCTGCAGCACGACGACCCGTTCCAGGCCCGGCTCCAGGGGCTGCTGGCGCGCGGCGGCGAGGAACTGGCCGAGTTCATCCTTCTGGCCGCCGAGCACGGCGGCTGGAAAAAGGCGCTTAAATTGTGGGACGGCGACCCCGCCGTGATTCTGGACCGCGAGCGCGGACAGGACGAGCCCTTCCCCTGGGAGGTCGTGGATATCGGCGTCCGGCGCGAATACATGTGGAAGGAATGGGAACGCGCCAAGGCCGCCAAGGTCAGCCCGGGCTGCTCGGCCCGTGGATGCGGGCAGTGCGCGGGCTGCGGCATGGAAACACCACCAGGACCATAGGCCCGGACAAGGACACGACGCATGCGCCCCTTCACACTGCTCCTCGCCCTCCTCACCCTCCTCGCCGCCCAGCTCCCCGCTCCGCCCGCTCATGCCGCCGACCCCATCGTCATCTTCGGCAACGACAGCAAACCGCCCAAGTCCTGGATGGAGGACGGCTGCGCCAAGGGAATCCTGGTGGACATCCTGCACGAGATCGAGGCGCGCTCCGGCCTGGTCTTCGACATCCGGCTCATGCCCTGGAAACGGGCCTACCTGAGCGCCCTGGACGACCGGGGCGGCATCTTCGGTCTGTCCAAGAACAGGCAACGCCTGTCCCTGTTCGACTTCTCCGACGTCATGTACGTGGACGAGATGCGCCTGGTGGTGCTCAAGGGACGCGAGTTCGCCTACCGCTCGGTGGAGGACCTCAAGGGCAAGACCCTGGGCGTCACGCGCGGGGCCTCCTACGGCGACGAGTACGATCGGGCCAAGGGCAGGATATTCGTTCCCAGCGAGGACTCCGGCGCGGTCTCCCGGCTGCGCATGCTCCTGGTCGGGCGCATCGACGCGGCCCTGATCGGCCCCGGCCGGACCTCGGTCCGCACGGCCATCACCCGGGACAACACGCTCATGGAAAACCGCGACCAGTTCGTCATCCTGGACACGCCCTTTGTCCGCGACGACAACTACATCGGCTTCACCCAGAGCATGGCCCGGCGGGAAACCCTGCAAAGAATCAACCGGGTGCTGCGCGCAATGCGCCGGGACGGCACCATCCGCCGGATCGAGGCCCGGTACTGAAGAACGTTGACGTCTTACCGTACGGTAATTTGACTTGACTTTTACCGTTCAGCATCTATCTTACCGTACGGGAGGTAAAATGTCCGAGTCGATTAGCAACACCAGTATTCCCACCCAGGAAGAAATCGAAGCCAAGGCCCGCAATCTTTTCAACGACGAAACGCCCAAGAGCGAATCATCTGTTGCCAAGGGAGCGCTGGCCTTGGGTGGCCTCTTGATGGGCGGCGTCGTTCTCAACGCCTTGCTTTCTTCGCCTGAAAAACGATTCACTTCACGTACCGCCGCCACTGCAAGGGATATCGGCGAAGCCATCCGGCTCCGGCGGAAGGATTTGGGCATGACGCAAAAGGAGCTGGCCGACGCAAGCGGTACAGGCGAACGGTTCGTCGGCGAGATTGAACGAGGCAAGGAAACCGCCGAGGTTGGTAAGGTATTCGACCTGCTCCATGCCCTTGGCCTGGAAACCAGGATCACGGTTCGAGGCTAGGCATGGAACAGCAACTGGGAGTCTGGTTCGATGGTCGGCTCGTCGGCGCCATCTCCAGGGAAGGCAAGTCCCGGCTGGCGTTTGCCTATGGAAAGGACTGGCTCAAGTCCGGCTTCCCCCTCTCCATCAGCCTTCCCCTGAGGTCGGAGCCCTTCGACGATGAGAGCACACGCTCGTTCTTCGACAATCTTCTCCCCGAAGAGGGAATCCGAGCCAACGTCTCGAAACAGGTGCATATTTCCGAAAAGAATGTGTTTGGCCTGCTGGAGACATTAGGTGGCGAGTGCGCGGGGGCCTTGTCCATCCTGCCCGAGAACGAACACCCGGCATTGCGGCCCGAATACAATCCAGTCTCCAATGCGAAACTGGGGGAACTGATCGCTCTCCTGCCCAAACGCCCGCTCCTGGCCGGCGAGGACGGGGTGCGCCTTTCCCTGGCGGGTGCGCAGAACAAATTGCCCGTTGCCGTTTTCGATGGAGCGTTTTCCATCCCTCTCAATGGCTCCCCGAGTACACACATCCTCAAGCCGCCCATCGACGACCTGCCCGAGACCGTCGAAAACGAAACCTTCTGCATGAGTTTGGCCCGATTGGCAAACCTCACCGTTCCCAATGTGCTCATCACAGACACCATACCGAGGGGGTACCTGGTGGCCAGGTACGACCGGATGATCGAAGGGGGAGGCATCCGGCGCATCCATCAGGAGGACTTCTGCCAAGCCATGGGACTGCCTGTAGCCCTGAAGTACCAAAACGAGGGCGGCCCCGGACCAGAGGATTGTTTCGCTCTGCTCGACCATTGCGCCGACCCGCAGGCCGACCGGGAACAATTGTTCAAGCTCTTCGTCTACAACTTCCTGATCGGCAACACGGACGCCCACGCCAAGAACCTTTCCCTGCTCTATCCCGACCCGCCCAGGCCTGTCCTTGCCCCATTTTATGACTTGCTCTGCACCCAAGTATACGTTGATTACGGCCTGAGCACGAAAAACGCCATGAAGATCGGCGGGCAATACTATCCGAAATTCGTCATGAAGCGGCACTGGCTGCGTCTGGCGGAACAAGCCGGGCTCACCCCGGTCGCAGGACTGAATGTGGTCATCCAGATGGCCAACCTGCTCAAGATGGCCGCCCCCATAGTAGGGACGGAATTCGCCAAGCGGTACGGCAAGTCGCGAATCGTGCCCGCCATCGTGGAGTTCGTCGTTGGCCGGTGCGATCAGACCCTTGACCGCATGGCTACCACAGACTGATCGCCCTCCCCTTTTTCTCGCCCTATACGCCACACCTGTGGTATTCTCCAGGCATTGAACTCTAGCCAAACCAAGGAGCATGCCATGAAGAAATCACTCATCATATTGTCATTGTTGCTGCTTCCGTACACCGCCATGGCGGCGGACGGGCGGACGGTGGACTACGAAATCAACGGGGAGCCCTTCGAGGGATATTACATCAGCCCGGCCGCCAAAGCCCCGCTGGTCTTCCTGGTCCACGACTGGGACGGGCTGACCGACTATGAAGTGAAGCGCGCCGGAATGCTCGCCGACCTGGGCTACGCCGTGTTCGCCGTGGACCTGTTCGGCAAGGGCGTGCGGCCCACCAGGATCGAGGACAAGAAGCGGCTGACCGGCGAGCTGTACGCCGACCGGCAGATGATGCGCACGCGGCTCATGGCCGGAATGAACAAGGCCGCCGACCTGGGGGCCAACCTGTCCGACGCCGTGGCCATGGGCTACTGCTTCGGCGGCACGGCGGTCCTGGAGCTGGCCCGGTCCGGGGTGAACCTCAAGGCCTTCGTGACCTTCCACGGCGGCCTGGCCACGCCCGAGGGCCAGGACTACAAGGCCGCCAAGGGGTTCATACTGGTCTTCCACGGCTCGGCGGACCAGTCCGTGCCCATGAGTCAGTTCGCGGCCCTGGCCGAACAGCTGGAGGCCACGGGCATCCCCCACGAGATGACCACCTACGGCGGCGCGCCCCACGCCTTCACCGTGTGGGGCACGGAGCGCTACCGCAAGGACGCGGACGAGAAGTCCTGGGCGCGGTTCACGCAGTTCCTGGGCCAGACCCTGAAGTAACCACGCAGCGGGGGAGCCGCCCGGCTCCCCCGCTGGATTTGCGCGGCAAAAGGGGCTAGAAGACGGCCATGAAACACATCCGTCCCGCCCCGCTCGTTCTTCCCTTCGTCCACGCCGTCCTCTTCGCATGCCTGCTGCTCGCGGCCCCGGCCCTGGCCGAAGGGCAGCCCGATGGGTTCGTCACGCTTAACGAGTTCCTTCCGGGCGCGGTCTACGACGTGAAGTACTACACCGGAGACAACTTCGTGGGCGCGCGGGTGGACGGCTATCACGCGCCCAAGGTCCTGGCCACCGTGGAAGCGGCCACGGCCCTGAAGGCGGTCCAGGCGGACGTGGCCCGGTTCGGCCTGTCCCTCAAATTCTTCGACGGCTACCGCCCGCAGATGGCCGTGGACCACTTCGTGCGCTGGGCCGCCGACCTCAAGGACACGCGCACCAAGGCCGCGCACTACCCGGACGTGGACAAGCGCAACCTGTTCCGCGACGGGTACATCGCGGCGCGGTCCGGCCACTCGCGCGGCTCCACCGTGGACCTGACCCTGGTGGACAGGGCCACGGGCAAGGAGCTCGACATGGGCACCCCGTTCGACTTCTTCGGCCCGGAATCCTGGCCCGAGGCCGCCGGTTTCCCGCCTCAGGTCCGGGCCAACCGCGCCCTGCTCCGCGCCGTCATGGTCGGCCACGGCTTCAAGCCCTACGAGGCCGAATGGTGGCACTTCACCCTCCGCGACGAACCCTACCCCGAAACCTACTTCGATTTCCCGGTGGAATAAGCCCATCTCCCGCTCCCCCCGCGAAGCGGCGCCAAAAAGTTCTGGAGGGGGAGTCCAGAGGGGGGAACCTCTTTCAAGAGGTTCCCCCTCTGGCTGCCGGAGGCAAAAAAAGCCCCGGTCCGCACATGCGGGCCGGGGCTTTGTAAAGGCGTATCGAACGCGGCCTACCAGGCGAAGAGCGGGAATTCGCGGGCGAACTCCTCCACTTCCTCGGCGATGTTGGCCAGGGTCTGGTCGTCGTTCATGTTGTCGAGCGCGGCCACGATGGCTTCGGCGACCACGATCATGTCCTCTTCGATCATGCCGCGGGTGGTCAGGGCCGGGGTGCCCAGACGCACGCCCGAGGTCTGGAACGGGGACTTGGTCTCGAACGGGATGGTGTTCTTGTTGGCGGTGATGCCCGCCTTGTCCAGGGCGATCTGGGCGTCCTTGCCGGTGTAGTCCTTGTCGGACAGGTCGAGCAGCATCATGTGGTTGTCGGTGCCGCCGGAGACCAGCTTGTAGCCCGCCTCGGTCAGGGAGGCGGCCAGCTGCTTGGCGTTCTTGACCACCTGCTGCTGGTACTCCACGAAGCCGGGGGACAGGGCCTCGCCGAAGGCCACGGCCTTGGCCGCGATGACGTGCATCAGCGGGCCGCCCTGGATGCCGGGGAAGATGTTGGAGTTCAGTTCCTGCTCCAGGTCGTCGGTGCTCAGGATCATGCCGCCGCGCGGGCCGCGCAGGGTCTTGTGGGTCGTGGTCGTGGTGTAGTGGGCGTATTCGATGCAGGAGGGATGCTCGCCCGCGGCGATCAGGCCCGCGATGTGGGCCATGTCGACCATCAGCTTGGCTCCGACCTCGTCCGCGATGGCGCGAAAGCGGGCGAAATCGATGATGCGCGGGTAGGCGGACGCGCCCGCGATGATCATGGTCGGCTTGTGCTCCTTGGCCAGGGCCTCGACCGCGTCGTAGTCGATGGTCTGGGTGTCCTTGTCCACGCCGTAGTGCACCATGTTGAAGAGCTTGCCCGAAAAGTTGACCGGGGAGCCGTGGGTCAGGTGGCCGCCGTGGGACAGGTCCATGCCGAGCACGGTGTCGCCGGGCTGGCAGGCCGCGAAATACACGGCCATGTTGGCTTGGGAGCCGGAGTGCGGCTGGACGTTGGCGTAGGTCGCGCCGAACAGCTCCTTGGCGCGCTCGCGGGCCAGGTCCTCGACCTCGTCCACGAACTCGCAGCCGCCGTACCAGCGCTTGCCCGGATAGCCTTCGGCGTATTTATGGGTCATGACCGAGCCCTGGGCCTGGCGCACGGCGGTGGACACGAAGTTCTCGCTGGCGATGAGCTCCAGCTTGGAGACCTGACGGTCGATTTCGTCGGCAATGGCGGTGGCGACCGCCGGGTCCTGGATAAACAGCTCTTCCATGGTGATATCCTCTGTGGGTAAAATGTGGATGCGAATGGCTTCCCAGCCCAAGCGGGGAGTTTGGCGATCCACGCGCCACCTCGACGGTCACGGCTTTTTCACCGCTCCCGGCAGGCGCTCCCGCCGTGCCCCGTGCACTGGAGATCCGTCCTTATATCAATACGGAACACTCGTTCAAGCTGTCCCGGTTGTGCCATGGGGAGGCGGATGCCTCCGGCGGCCAGGGCGCTGCCCTGGACCCGCTCAAGAACCTTTTGGAAAAGGTTCTTAAGAATCTCCAAAACTTTTTATCGCCGCTTCGCGGGGTGCGGCGCTAACCTTCACGCCCGCCCCTTGTATCCGGCATGTGGACGATAAGGCAAGACCGTTTGCCCCATTAATCCGAATTTCCTTCTCCCCCGCTCTCCGCGAAGCGCACAAAAAGTTTAGGAGGGAAAGGGGGATGGGGGTCCGGGGGAAGG